>CBFHBH010000009.1:0-16694 GCA_965653735.1 uncultured Flavobacterium sp.
GAGTCGATTTGATTTTGCCTAAAAAAACTTAGAAAAATTGTTTTGTTTTTCCTGTTGGGGTTAGTTGTACTTTTACTTACCTTAGGTATTCTTCTATCTCTTCCAGTAGTTCAAACTAGACTTGCTCAATATGCAACAGAAAGACTTAATGAGGATTTTGGTACAGATATAACTGTAGAAAATGCCAACATATCTATTTTTGGTGGAGTCAAATTAAAAAATGTTTTAGTTAAAGATTATAAAAAGGACACTCTTTTTCATATTCAAATTTTAAAAACAAATATTCTTGATTTTAAGAAACTTGTCGATGGAGATTTACATTTTGGAGAAGTTCGACTGCATGGGATAGATTTTCATCTTAAAAACTATAAAGGAGAAAGAGATACTAATTTAGATAAATTCATTGCTCTTTTTGATACAGATAAACCAACTAAGAAAAGCAAAAAGAAGTTTTTGTTGACGGCAAAAGACATACATCTTTTAAATGGTCATTTTTTATATATAGATGAAAATTTAAAAACACCAAAAGTTATTGACTTCTCAAAACTAAATGCTCATACTTCAAACTTCATGGTTTACGGTCCTGATGTAACCACAAAAATTAATGAGATGAGTTTTTTAGACCACAGAGGTTTAATAGTTGATAATTTAAATTCTGATTTTACATATACAAAGAAAAACATACATCTTAAAAATTTAGATTTAAAAACCAACGAATCTGATTTGATTGGAGATGTAGAATTGCGCTATAAAAGAGAAGATTTTTCTGATTTCAATAATAAAGTTTTATTTGATGTGAAAATCGATAAAGCTTCAGTATCTACTAATGAGTTGAATCTTTTTTATGGTGAATTTGGTAAAAATCAACGATTTGATCTTAAAGGTAAAATTTTAGGAACATTAAATGACTTTACAGCAAAGAAGCTTCGTCTTAGAGATAAAAATAATTCTGTCATTGTTGGAAATTTTAGATTTAAAAATCTTTTTTCTAAAGAAAAAGACGCTTTCTATATGAAAGGTGATTTTTCTAAGATTTCATCTACTTACGATAATCTTGACGCTCTTTTACCAAGAGTTCTTGGAGATAATTTACCTTCAACATTTAAAAAATTTGGAACATTCACCATTTCAGGAACGACAGAAGTTACATTAAAGACAGTAAAAGCCAATATTATTTTAAAAACTGCATTAGGTAATGCTCAATCAAATTTGAGTATGACCAATATTAATAACATTGATAATGCAACCTACGTTGGAAACATAAAGTTTGACAATTTTGATTTGGGGAAGTTTTTAACTCGTGATGATATTGGAGTTGTCAACTTAGATCTAGATGTTGATGGGAAAGGGTTCACTGAAAAATATTTAGATACTAAATTAAAAGGAAAAGTTCAAAGTGTTTACTACAATAAATACAATTACAAGAATATTGTTGTAGATGGAACCATGATAAAGTCAGTATTTAAAGGGAATATTACCGCAAATGACCCTAATTTGGTAATGGAATTTGATGGAAATCTTGATCTTAGTAAAAGAGAAAATAAATATGACTTTCATGCAAAAGTAGAGTATGCAAATCTCGAAAAACTAAAAATTTACACAGCCGATTCTGTTTCTGTTTTTAGAGGTGATGTATTGATGAATTTACATGGTAATTCAATCGATAACCTACATGGAGATGTTTATATTAATAAAACTTCTTACGAAAATAATAAAGACACCTATTTTTTTGATGATTTTATGATTAAATCTTCATTTGATCAAAATCGTGTACGAACAATTACAGTTAACTCGCCAGATATCATTGATGGTAAAATCGAGGGTAAGTTTCAGTTTAATCAGTTAATAAAATTGGTCGAAAATTCTTTAGGAAGTCTTTATGCCAACTATTCACCAAATAAAGTTAAAAAAGGTCAATACATCAAATTTGATTTTAATGTTTATAGTAAGTTAATTGAGATTTTTTATCCCGAAGTTTCATTAGGAGAGAACACCTTTGCAAAAGGATATATGAATTCTGATAGTGGTGAATTTAAGTTCAATTTTAAATCACCAAGTATAACTGCTTATGGAAATCAGTTTGACAATATTAATATTGATTTAGATAATAAAAACCCACTTTACAACGCATATATAGAATTAGATAGTGTAAAAACAAAGCATTATAAAGTTTCTGATTTAAGCTTAATTAATGTTACTGCAAACGATACATTATTTTTTAGAACAGAGTTTAAAGGTGGTAACAAGGCTGAAGATTATTATAATTTAAACTTATACCATACCATAAACGAGGATAAGAAAAGTGTTGTTGGGATAAAGAAATCTGAAGTTAACTTTAAAGACGTTCTCTGGTTTTTAAATGAAGATGAGTCTAAAGACAATAAAATTGTTTTTAATAAAAAATTGACCGAATTTGATATTGAAAAAATTTCGATGTCTCATGAAAATCAAATGGTTAATTTGATGGGAGTAATAAAAGATTCTACTTACAAAGATTTAAAACTTACTTTCAATAATGTACACCTAGATAAAATTACTCCTTCAATAGATAGTTTAAAACTCAAAGGAAATGTAAATGGGATGATTGATTTTAAGCAAAGAAAATCAATTTATGAACCTACTGCTTTAGTTACAATTGATAGTTTAGGACTTAATAATTATGATTTAGGTAAGCTTGATTTAAGTATAAAAGGTGACAATACTTTTAAGAATTTTGAAGTCAATTCTGTACTTCGAAATGAAGGTTTAGAATCATTTACAGCCCAAGGCTTTGTATATGTTGAAGACAAAAAAACAACCCTTGATTTAGATTTAAGGCTTGATGAATTCAATATGGGGGCATTTAGTCCTTTGGGAGGAAGTGTTATTACCAACATAAGGGGATTGGCTTCGGGATCTGCAAAATTTGAAGGAGATTTTGAAAACCCAGATATAACCGGAAGGCTTTATCTCAATAAAGCTGGATTAAAAATACCATATCTCAATACCGATTATGACTTTGAGAACAATGCCATTGTCGATATAACAGAAAATCAGTTTACCTTTAGAAATATTGATCTCATCGATACTAAGTTCAAAACACAAGGAGTACTAAGTGGTTCAATAAGACATACTAAGTTTGCAGATTGGTATTTAGATTTGAATGTCGATTCGAAAAGATTATTGGCCCTCAATACAAAAGATTCGGACGATGCTTTATATTATGGAACTGCTTTTATTAATGGAGATGCATCAATTCGAGGGCCTATAAACGGTTTGGTGATTAATGTAAATGCAAAATCTGAAAAAGGAACATCAATCAAAATTCCAATCAGTGACTCTGAAACTTCCTCAGAAAGGGATTATATAAAATTTACCTCTGATAAAGAAAAATTAGCTGAAGCAACTGGTAAAAGTCCTAAAACCAAAAAATATGAAGGTGTTGAGTTAAATTTTGAGTTAGATATTACTCCTGATGCAGAGATTGAGGTTATCATAAACAAAAGTACTGGTCATGGTTTGAAAGGTCGTGGTTTTGGATCACTTTTAATGGAAATTAATACTTTAGGTAAATTCAATATGTGGGGAGATTTTCAAGCATATGAAGGAACTTATAACTTTAAGTATGGTGGAATTATTGATAAGAAATTTGAAGTTAAAAAAGGAGGTTCAATTTCTTGGGATGGGGATCCTTTAAATGCAAAACTTAATATGGAAGCAGTCTATAAAACGGAAGCAAATCCAGCCGTGTTGTTAGAAAACCCATCGTTCAATAAAAAAATTCCAACAGAGGTTGTAATTAAATTAACTGACAAGTTAACAAATCCAGTTCCTGATATTTCTATCAATTTCCCAACAGTTAGTTCGGTTTTAAGATCTGAGTTGGACTATAAATTAAGTGATAATGATACTAGACAAACTCAAGCCATATATTTACTTTCATCAGGTAGTTTTTTAAGTGATAAAGGTGTTGCAGAAAATGCTATTACAGGAAACTTATTAGAAAGAGCAAATAGTCTGTTTGATGATATTTTTGCAGATCAGGATTCTAAGTTAAAAGTTGGACTTAATTATGTTCAAGGAAGTAGAAATAACCCGGGCTTAGAAACTGAGGGACGTGTAGGATTTACAGTGTCTACACAAATCAATGATAAAATTACAATCAATGGTAAACTAGGAGTTCCTGTAGGTGGAGTTACTGAAACTGCTGTTGTTGGTGATGTAGAAGTACAATTGCGATTAAATGAAGACGGATCTCTAAAGGCACGTTTCTTTAATCGTGAAAATGATATTAATTATATAGGAGAGGGTATAGGTTATACGCAAGGTGTCGGTATTTCTTATGAAGTTGATTTTAATACTTTCAAAGAATTAGTTTCTAAAATATTAAATTCCAAAAAGAATAAACAACAGGATCAAACTCCAGAAGATATTCCTGATTCAGATTTATCACCTGATTTCATCCAATTCACAGAACAACGTCAGAAAAAATCTACCGAAAAGCCAAAAAATCAGGACGATACACCTCCAGATCCCAACTAATTTTTACTGATTTTTAAAAACTTATTAACGAAAACGTTTGAAAATTTTAGTAATCTCGGTTTTTTAACATTCAACTGAATTATTACTAATTTTCTTTACTAACTTTACAATATCAAACGTTTTGAAATGTCAAAAAACATTAGAAAAATTGGGGTTTTAACCTCAGGAGGAGATTCTCCGGGAATGAATGCAGCTATTCGATCAGTTGTTAGAACTTGCGCTTATCATAATATAGAATGTATTGGAATCTATAGAGGATATCAAGGAATGATTGAAGGTGATTTCAAAGAAATGGGACCTCGTTCAGTAAATAATATTGTAAACAAAGGTGGGACAATTTTAAAATCGGCTCGTTCGCTAGATTTTAAAACTCCTGAAGGTCGTAAAAAAGCTCACGAAAATCTTGTAAATGCTGGTATTGATGCCCTTGTTGTGATTGGTGGAGACGGAACTTTTACTGGTGCAGAAATCTTCAATAATGAATTTGGTTATCCAGTTATGGGAATTCCAGGAACTATCGATAATGATATTTATGGAACCAGTCATACTTTAGGTTATGATACTGCATTGAATACAGTTGTTGAATGTATTGATAAAATACGTGATACTGCCAGTTCACATAATCGCTTATTCTTTGTCGAAGTAATGGGACGTGATGCAGGACATATTGCTTTAAATGCAGGAATTGGAGCAGGAGCAGAGGAGATTCTTATCCCTGAAGAAGATTTAGGTTTAGAACGTTTATTAGAATCACTTCAAAAAAGTAAAGCTTCTGGAAAATCATCGAGTATTGTAGTTGTTTCTGAAGGAGATAAAATAGGTAAAAACGTATTCGAATTAAAGGAATATGTTGAAGAACATATGCCAGAATATGACGTGCGAGTTTCGGTATTAGGGCACATGCAACGTGGTGGTTCTCCTTCATGCTTCGATAGAGTTTTGGCTTCGCGTTTAGGAGTAAAAGCAGTTGAATCAATTCTGGAAGGAAAATCAAATTACATGGTTGGATTACTTCAAGACAAGGTTGCCTTAACACCTTTGGAACAAGCCATAAAAGGAAGCTCAAAAATTGATGAAGAATTATTAAGAGTGTCTGATATAATGACAACATAATTCATCAATATTCCCAAACAAAAAATATAAATCGCTTAAAGGAAAACTTTAAGCCTAGAGAAAAATGAATATGAAAGTAAGATTAGGAATTAATGGTTTTGGTCGTATTGGCCGTATTGTTTTTAGAGAAACATTTAACAGAGATAATGTAGAAGTAGTTGCTATAAACGATTTGTTAGACGTTGAACATTTAGCATATTTATTAAAATACGATTCAGTTCATGGTCGTTTTAATGGAAAAGTAGAAGTAAAAGAAGGTAAATTATACGTAAACGATAAATACATTCGTGTTACTGCCGAGAAAGATCCAAAATTAATCAAATGGGATGATGCATCTGTAGATGTAGACGTAGTGGCTGAATGTACAGGTATTTTCACAACACTAGAAACAGCTCAAGCACATTTAGACGGTGGAGCTAAAAAGGTTGTAATTTCAGCTCCTTCAGCGGATGCACCAATGTTTGTAATGGGAGTAAATCATGACAAAGCTACAGCAACCGATAAAATTGTTTCTAACGCATCATGTACAACAAACTGTTTGGCACCTTTAGCAAAAGTTATCAATGATAACTTCGGAATTGTAGAAGGTTTAATGACAACAATTCATGCAACAACTGCTACTCAATTAACTGTTGATGGTCCTTCAAGAAAAGATTTCCGTGGTGGTCGTTCAGCATTAATCAATATTATTCCATCACAAACAGGAGCTGCAAAAGCAGTTGGAAAAGTAATTCCAGATTTAAACGGAAAATTAACAGGAATGTCAATGCGTGTTCCTACAGCAGACGTTTCTGTAGTTGATTTAACTGTGAAATTAGCTAAAGAAACTACATATGACGAAATCATGTCAGTTCTTAAAAATGCTTCAGAAACTTCAATGAAAGGAATTTTAGGATTTACAGAAGACGATGTTGTTTCTCAAGACTTCTTGGGTGATTCTCGCACTTCAATTGTAGATGCTAAAGCTGGAATCGGGCTAAACTCAACATTCTTCAAATTAGTATCTTGGTACGACAACGAATACGGTTATTCTAGTAAATTAATTGATTTAGCAGTTCACGTATCAGGTTTAAAATAATTCTCTATATTTATCATCCCGTTAGCCTATGTTAGCGGGATTTTTTTGTCATCCTGAGCGCAGTCGAAGGAGAAGCTATTCCTGTTGTATGCTATATCTTTTTTTGTGTTGTCTGAGGTGTCACACTGAGCTTGTCGAAGTGTTCTCGAAGACAACATAAAAAAAGGATGCCGCTTCCATCAGGGCTAATAATCACAACTCATAAAACAAACCAAAAAAGTAATGAAATTACTAGTTGATAGCGGTTCTACAAAAGCCGATTGGATTTCCATAGACGATGCTGGAAAAGTATTGTTTACTACACAATCATTAGGATTAAATCCTGAAGTTTTATCAAAAGAAGAAATTGTCAATAGGCTAGAAGACCGTTTTGATATTTCTCATAACAAAGAGCAAGTTTCACATTTGTTCTTCTATGGAGCTGGTTGTGGAACCGACAGAATGAAAAACTTTCTAACTGAAGTATTTCAAGAATACTTTAAAAATGCAATTGTAACTGTTCATGAAGATACTTATGCTGCAGTGTATGCTACAACACCAAAAGGAGAAAAAGCTATTGTGAGTATTTTAGGAACTGGTTCTAATTGTAGTTATTTTGATGGACAGGTACTTCATCAAAAAGTACAGTCATTAGGTTACATTGCTATGGATGATTGTTCAGGAAACCGTTTCGGTCGTCACTTATTGAGAGGTTATTATTTTAATAAAATGCCAAAAGATATGGCATATGAGTTCGAAACAACTTACAACGTTGAGCCAGATCCTGTTAAACATAATTTATATAAAGAGCCTAACCCTAATGCTTATTTAGCAACTTTTGCTAAATTCTTAATCAAACATAAAGATACCGAATTTTGTCGTCAGTATATTTTTGAAGAAATGGAAACTTTTGTAGAAAACTATATTAAGCAATTTGATAATTATAAAGAAGTTCCGGTTCATTTTATTGGTTCAATTGCATTTTATTTGAAAGATGAATTAAAAAGTGTTTTAGACAAGCATGGAATCCAATTAGGAAATGTATTGCGACGACCAATTGATGGATTAATTGAGTATCATATTTTGAATAAATGAGAATGGAAATTGCAATAATCGCGCATGATGGTAAAAAGGCTGATATGGTTCAGTTTTTGAATAAAAACATAGATATTTTACATAAAGAAAATATCAAAATCATTGCAACTGGTACAACTGGAAGTAAAGCAGAAGCCGCTGGAGTTAAAGTGAAAAAGATGCTAAGTGGCCCTCTAGGCGGTGATGCACAAATAGCTGCTCGAGTTGCTGAAGGAAAGTGTAAAATGGTTTTGTTTTTTAAAGATCCTATGAGTAGTCATCCGCACGAACCAGATATTAATATGCTTATTAGAATATGTGACGTTCATAACGTTCCATTGGCTACAAACGAAGCAACAGCACAGCTTTTACTCAATGCTATTGCCGAATAAAATTAATCGCGCTTTATGGCGCGATTTTTGTTTTTTACAACAAAATTTTTAATATCTTGGCGAACCATAAACTACTTAAAATATGAAAAAAATTGCACTACTATTAATGGTATTAACTGTGAGTTTATCTTACGGACAAAAGAAAAAGAAGTCTACAACAGCAAAAGTTTCAGCTGGTGTTTTAGCAAAATCTGGTGATGCATCTGTATTATTTAATAAAAAGAAAGATTTAGTTTTAGCTTTTGCGAAAGACACTATGGTATTGTCTAAAAGCAAATCTGATTTTGCTCCAACAAATGTAAAAGTTGCTCCTGTAAAAGTTAAAACAAATACTTTTTATTGTGTGACTTGGAATGAGACAGTTAAAACAGATTCTAAAGGCAAAAAAGAAACGGCTGCAGTTACAGAAAATCAATTGTGGAATCCAGCAACTAAAACTTTATTGATTGGAAATACTCAAAAAGCTGTAGAAGTTCAAGAAATTGAATATTTAGATAAATTAAAAACAGCTTCACAAACAGTCTATAAAAAACGTAACGAAGGTTATCAGTTCACATTACTAGGAAATGGTGATTTTACATTAAGTAACAAGACTTCTTCAACAAAGTATGCGTATAATGATAAATCGTCTAGATACGAACCAGTTAAAAAATAATTAGGTTTTAGAATTAAAAAAAGCGAAGTCAATGACTTCGCTTTTTTTATTCCTTTTCCTGAACAGTCCCCATTATCGGTCCACCTAGCATATATTTATGTTCTTTCATTTTCACATTTATTATTCTAGAATTACTTATAGTTCTTTCGGTATCTTCCATTCCCATGAATGAGAAAATCAAAATGTCATCTTTTTTTGCTTTTATTTTAAAAAGCCCCTTCATATCTGTGTTTACAACATTATTACTCCCTTTAACAATAACATTTGCTCCAGGTAATGGACCTACAGCATCGCTAACAATTCCTGTAATGGTTATTTCATTGCTTTCTTTTTCAGGATGATAAGCAGGTTTACCGAGAACTACACGAGGAGTCTCGGTTTGTTCTGTTTTAGGTTTTTCCTGAGCTGACATTTTTGTATTCCAAAATGTTATCATTCCAAAAAATACTGTTGCTAACCAAATAGATTTTTTCTTTTTTGGATAAAATAATTCTCTTTCCAATTGTGTAGGCAAAAATCGTCCACAGATAGAATTATTTTTATTATACGTTTCAATGATTTGTAAATCAGTTGATCTAGTGAAATCAAAAACATTTTTTTCGCATGATGAGCAAAATCTACCTTTTTGCACTGGGGTCATTTGATTCCAGTCTTCATGACATGGTTCTGGTATTGTAAGTTGTAATTTTTTCATAATTATATAAAATAAAAAAATGGTCTATATATACATAGAGACCATTTCTTTATAAAAGGTTGGGAGACAAGTAAAAAATTAATGATTTATTTTAATCTCAAACATTTTATCCCAGTTTTTTCCAGTTACAAAAATTGTTTTTGTTTTAGGATTATAAGCAATTCCGTTCAATACATCAATGTCAGGATGTTGTGTTACTTTTTTCTTTAGAGCTGATAAATCTATAACTGCTTCTACTGCTCCTGATTTTGGATCTATAATGGCTAAAGCATCCATTTGATAAATGTTAGCATAGATTTTTCCGTCAATCCATTCTAATTCATTAACAGCTTTAATTTTATTTTGAGCTGTATAAACATTTATAAAATCAACTTGTTGAAATGTTTCTGGGTTTAAAAGAGTAATTCTTTCAGTTCCATCACTTTGATAAAGATTTTTACCATCGTTAGTTAAACCCCATCCTTCCATTTTTTTGAAATATTTGAATGTTTTTTCTTTTTTAAAGGTTTCTGCATCATAAACATAGCCTTCATTATTTAACCAAGTTAATTGATACACTTTGTTATTTAAAACTGTAATTCCTTCTCCAAAATAATCTGAACCAAGTTCTACTTTTTTCAAAACTTTACCAGTTTTATAATCAACTTTTCTTAAGCTGGAAACACCACGTTCTCCAGTTCCATTACCAGCACCGTTGCCGGTTCCTTCAAATAAAA
This sequence comes from uncultured Flavobacterium sp., assembly GCA_965653735.1. Lineage (GTDB taxonomy): Bacteria > Bacteroidota > Bacteroidia > Flavobacteriales > Flavobacteriaceae > Flavobacterium. The sequence goes on from CBFHBH010000009.1 coordinate 10,223, forward strand.
TATCATTATGAAATTCTAATCCTTGAGTGTATGCTTTAAGATCATGAGGATAAGTATTAAGAATGGTGTATGTCAATAATTTTGGCTCAATATGAGAAACCAATTCAATTCTTGATTCAGTCTTTGTAGAATCTCCTTCAAAATAAACTACCGCTTTTAAATTTTGATAACCTAGTTTTTGGTCTTTCAAGCTATAATTGAACGTTGAATTTCCTTTTACAGAACCAATTCTTTTATCTCCATTAAAGTAAGCTATTGAGTCAATTGATTTATCTTTTTTATTTGTCACAGACAATGAAACGTTGTCGTCTTGATGGTATAAAAGCTTAAATTTAGAATCATCTATAGAAAATAAATTTTTTTTATCACCCGCACAGCTTGCACCTAAAAGAAGTAACGAGGTGATAGCTAGAAGTTTATGTTTTATCATTGTTTAAATATTTGAGAATACAATATACATAAGGTTTTTACCTAATCAAATTTGCTTGTAAAAATACAAAAAGATTGTATATTTGCACTGGCAAGTCCTACACGACCAGCTCCTGCAGACTCCTCCAGGGTGGGAACACAGCAAAGGTATGCGGTTGTAGCGGTGCGATGTAGGTCGCTTGCCATTTTTTATTGAATTTAATTTGATTTTTGTGGTCCCGATTGTTCGGGATTTTTTATTTTTAGACCAAATTATTCCAAAATGCAACTTGCTTGGCAAAAGGTCAAACTTCCTCTTAAAGAAACTTTTTCTATATCCTATGGTGATTATTCCTTTAGGGAAGCATTAATTGTCACCTTATCATACAAAGGTTTTTCGGGTTATGGAGAGTGTACAGTTATAGATTACTATGGGATAAACTTGGATGATTTGGTTAATCAATTAATATCAAGCAAAACTTTAATTGAAAATCAACAAATAGTTGTTCCTCAAATATTTTATTCTTTTTTAAAAAGTTTACATTTAAGTTCATTTATTACTTCAGCACTAGATTGTGCGTATTGGGATTTATTTGGAAAACTTGAAAATAAAAGCTTTTTAGAAATTAATTCAATTGATTTAAAAGCAATTCCTGAATCTTCTATAACCATAAGTATTGATGACATTGAAAGTCAAATAAAGAAAATTGAAAATTCAGAATGGAATAAGTTTAAAGTAAAGTGTAAAGGGCTTAATAAAGAATCTTTTACAAGATTAGCCGCTTTAAACAGAGATATAGCACTCGATTCGAATGCAAGTTTCACTATTGAAGATTGTCATTGGATTGAAAATAATGAATTAGCATCAAAATTTATTTATTTGGAACAGCCAATGCAAGTGAAAAACTTTACTAATTTGTCAAGAGATAAATATGCTAATTGGATGGCCGATGAAGATTTTCAAAACAATAATAATTTAGTTTCTTTGCTCTCACATTACAAAAGCTTAAATATTAAATTGGTTAAGTGTGGTGGTTTAACGCCAGCTTTAGAGATTATAAAAGAAGCTAGACAATTAAATTACAAAATAATGATTGGTTGTATGACCGAATCTACTGTAGGCATTTCTGCTGGGGCTGTTTTAGCACCATTAGTGGATTATTGTGATTTGGATGGAGCCAATTTAATAGCTAAAGATATTGCCACAGGTAGTAAAATAATAAATGGAAAAATTCAATTATCAAACAAATCGGGTTTGGGAATTGAATTAATTAAATAAACGAATTAATAATGAATAAAGTTGTAATAATAACTGGTGGTTCATCAGGAATTGGAAAATCAATAGGAGAGTTCTTGCAAGATAAAGGCTATACAGTTTATGGTACAAGCCGTAATCCTGAAAAGGTTCAAAATTCTAAAATTCCATTAGTAGCATTGGATGTTAGAGATAGCGAATCTATTTATAAAGCAATTGGAGAAGTTATTGCAAAATCAGGAAGAATTGATGTTTTAATCAATAATGCTGGAGTTGGTATTACTGGACCAATTGAAGAAATACCAACTGATGAAATGCGTAATAATTTTGAAACAAATTTCTTTGGACCAATTGAAGTAATTAAAGCAGTTTTGCCTCAAATGAGAAGTCAAAAATCAGGTTTAATCATCAATATTACATCAATTGCGGGTTATATGGGATTGCCTTACCGAGGTATTTATTCAGCTTCAAAAGGAGCTTTAGAATTAGTAACTGAAGCGCTTCGAATGGAAACAAAACAATTTGGTATCGAAATTACAAACATTGCTCCTGGCGACTTTGCTACTAATATTGCTGCAGGTCGTTATCATGCACCAGTAATAAAAGGATCTGCTTATGAAAAAGTGTATGGAAACACATTGGCAGAAATGAATACACATGTTGATTCAGGCAGTAATCCTATAGAAATGGCACAAGCAGTTTATGTAATAATCAATACTCCAAAACCAAAAATTCATTATAAAGTAGGTGCATTTATGCAAAAATTCTCAGTTGTTTTAAAAAGAGCTTTACCAGATAAAGTATATGAAAAAATGCTAATGAATCATTATAAATTGTAATTTTGCACTTTCTTCTTATAAGAAAAATCAACCAAGTTAATCGTATAACCTTAAACACAACTATTTTAAATACATACAAATGAAATTTTTTATTGACACAGCCAATTTAGAGCAAATTAAAGAAGCACAAGCTTTGGGAATCCTTGATGGAGTAACAACAAACCCATCATTAATGGCAAAAGAAGGAATTACAGGAACCAACAATATTTTAAAACATTATGTTGATATCTGTAATATCGTTGAAGGAGATGTAAGTGCTGAAGTAAATGCGCTTGACTTTGAAGGAATGGTAAAAGAAGGTGAGGAGTTGGCTGAATTACACGAGCAAATCGTTGTTAAATTACCAATGACTAAAGAAGGTGTAAAAGCTTGTAAATACTTTTCTGACAGAGGAATTAAAACAAACGTAACTTTAGTATTTTCGGCTGGACAAGCTTTGTTAGCTGCTAAAGCAGGAGCTACTTATGTTTCTCCTTTCTTAGGTCGTTTAGATGATGTTTCTACAGATGGTTTAAATTTAATTCAAGAAATTCGTGATATTTATGATAACTACGGTTTCGAAACTCAAATCTTAGCAGCTTCTGTTCGTCACACTATGCATATTGTAAATTGTGCAAAAATTGGCGCTGATGTAATGACTGGGCCTTTATCAGCAATTACTGGATTGTTAAAACATCCATTAACTGATATTGGAATTGCACAGTTCGTTGCTGATTTCGAAAAAGGAAATAAATAGTCTTAAACTATATAAAATTGAAAAAGCGGTTTCAAATTATTGAGACCGCTTTTTCGTTTGGTTTGAGGATTAGTTTATTTTAAATATTCTTCGAAGTTTGCATCAAAAATACTAACGAAACCATTCTTAATAGTTCCATCTGCATTTAGAAGCATTGTTCTATGAATTTTGGTAATTACCCATTTGTCTTTTATTGAGCTAAAGTTTGTAGAATGAAGCTCAGTAATATTTTTAAAATTATACTTATTTAAATTCTCTTTCCAATTTTCAGCAGAATCATCAATGTTCACTGCTATAAAGTCCCAATCTGGATGTTTTTGTTGAAGTTCTGCAGCACGCTTGTGAACCAATTCCATATGTGATTTAGCTTCAGAAGTCCAAAAGAAAAGAACTGTTTTTTTCTTAACAAGCTTATTAATGGTAACTGGGTTTGAGTTCGCATCAACTAGCTCAACATCTTCAAGTCTTTTTTTCTGTGATAGATTTTGAATTGCATCACCAATTTTCTTGATTTCTTTTTGACGTTCTTTATCAGTTGAAAGTTTTAAATATTCCCCTAAAAACTTTTTATTGTTTTCAATGTTTTGATCTTCCAATAAATACATAAATGCAATGTTGTTCAAAACAGCATTTTTTATTTTTTGATTTTTGAAAATTGAATCTGCTACTTTTAGTTTATGGATGTTATTTTCAATAGATTTTCCTGTGACGTCTTTTCTACAAGTTATGTTGCTCAACATTGATGTTAAATAACGAACAAAAGGAGCAAAGTTGGTTAACTTTTCGTTATTGAAATCGATATCATTTCTGTAATCGTAATAACCTTTAGGAAGAATTGAGCAAACATCTTGGTTTGTTCTAAATTTATGAGCTAAATGATACATTTCTTTTTTTGCAAGATGATGAATTTCTAACATAGATTTTGCATAAATATCAAAATCCTCATTCCAAGCAATGTCTTTTTTCCTTCTTTCATAAAAAGCATTCTTGATTTTAAAATCGGAATCTATTTTCTCATCAAACTTATTTAAATCGTAATCATAAATATCAAAAGAAGCATTCTTGTCATCCTCATTCTTTAAAAATAATTCTATTAAGAAATTATTTTTTTCATCGCCGCGTCCACAAAAAGTGAGTGAGTTGTCAAATTCGTTAGTGTTTAAACGAATCATCAAACTGTCATTTTTATCAAAATAAATGTATTGATATTCGGGATCATGCTTAAAAGTATACATTCCAGGAGCAAGTGAATCATATTTAGTAAAAAACCTATTGTTTTTGTCTAACTGAATAGTATCAATAACTTCATTGTTTTTACATAGGTAGACAACCCTGGAGTTAGGGTTTATTATCTCACCTCCAAAATATGCAGAATAATCATCTTCTTTAAATCCTTTTTCACAAGAACTTAAAGCAATAACATTCACTAATAGAGTTAAAAATTGTAGTTTTTTGAAATAGGCAAACATTCTAACTTATTTATGATAAAGCAAATATATTTTTATAAACAATACAAGGTTGTTAATGTACAGTTAAAACTGATTAATTGCCAAAAAATATGAGTCCAAAACAAGAACCAAGGCCAATTATAAATGTTATTACTGAGTATATTATCATTTTTGTAGCTATTTTTTTCGTTTCTTCAGTCTTATAGCTGATGAGCATAATTAGACCAACAATAAAAACAACAACACTTATTAAAAGTATAAATGAAATGATAAAAAATAAATTATCCATAAAATTAAAGTATTAGTGCATTGAGCCTAAAGATAAGTTAGTTAAACAAGTTCCAAAACCAATTGCAAAAGCTATTACAGAAATAATCATCATTTTCACAGCTGTTTTTCTATTTGTTTTAGAAACAATTGCCATAATTAATCCAACTAAAAATACTATTGGAGCTATACAAGCTATAATTGCTCCTATACTTGCTAAAGTATCTGAATCCATAGTGTTAATTTAAAACTTTTCTAATTTCTTCGATTGTGTTATCTCTGTAAAATAAATTCATTGTCTCAAAAGGAACCATTTTTCCTCTTTTATCTACAATATGAACACAAGATTTTTTCACTGCTCTAACATCAAAATCATGTGCATCCATGAAATTCATTATGATAATTCGGAATAAATTTTCATAATGCAAAGAATCCGATTTTACTCTTGGTAAACAACACATTAATTCACCAAATTCTTCTTCGGCACAATCTACAGAAATCCCAGTACTGAATAAATTCAGCATATGATCTTTCAATTTTTCATCGTTTTCAAATACTATGGTGTTTTTTGAATTATTCAATAAATCTTCAGGATTAATCAAATGGGTCATTGGTAATACTTCACCATCAATTTTTAATGCGTAAGCCATACATAATGCATCTGGATTACATGGTACCGGAATTAAATCCTGTGGCGTAAAAACAGGGTATTGTTCGTATATCTTTCTGCGTACTTCTGTCAATGTGATGCGACCAGCATTATCGTCATAATTTTCATTTCGTCCTGCGACTTGTGTTGGTTGAAATGTTACGCCACGAACACACTTTTGTTGTAAAGCATATTCTAAAATTTTACCTATTTCATCATCGTTTTCACCTTTTTGTAAAGTGATAACTAGCGTAGTAGATAAGTTGAATTTATTTAAATTTTCAATGGCTTTTTTTCGTACTTCAGTTAAATCCTCTCCTCTTAATTTTTCTAAAACTTCGGGTTTAAAACTGTCAAATTGTAAGTAAATCTCAAAATCGGGCATATAGGATGCTAATTTTTCAACAAAATTCACGTCTTTGGCAATACGAATACCATTGGTGTTTAACATCAAATGTCTGATGGGTTTACTTTTAGCGATATCCAAAATCTCAAAAAACTGCGGATGTACTGTAGGTTCTCCACCTGATATTTGCACCACATCTGGTTCTCCTTCATTGGCAACAATTACATCAAACATTTTTTCTATTTCTTCCAAAGTTCTGTGATTACCATAATTAGGACCTGAACTCGCATAACAAGTCGGACAAGCTAAATTACATCTATCAGTTACTTCAACTATTGAAAGACAAGAATGTTGCTCGTGATCTGTACACAATCCACAATCATAAGGACAGCCATAATGTACTTTGGTATTGAATTTTAATGGAATTTCAGATTGTTTGTTATAATTTCTTATTTGACGGTAATATTCTACATCATCAGCAATCATAACTTTCGAATCACCATGAGTTTTGCAATGCTTTAGCA
>CBFHBH010000010.1:0-16340 GCA_965653735.1 uncultured Flavobacterium sp.
TAAAAGAATTCCATTAAAGGATTGCTAGGGATGTTGTAAACCGTTTTGTTTTTTACGTGTACCACTGTGTGAATAGCATTATCTGCGGCAGTTGTAAAGTCAACGCCTTCTGCGCCTAAGCTAACATTTCTTGCAAAACTTTCATTTGCGATTGACAGCTTAGATGATGATGAATTATTGTCAAAAAATAATTTGTAAGCCCCTAAAGTAGTGGCTCCGCTCAATAAAGAAACCAAAAATAAACTTCCAAATTTTTTCATAGTGTTATGTTTTATGATTTTAAATGTTTAACGTAAAAATAAAATTTTCGTATATAAGTAAAATATAGTTTAACGCTCTTTAACAGTCTTTAACTTCTTATTAATATTTGTACATTTGATATGTGATTTAGGAGCACTACATTTGTGTTCCAGTTCAGCATTTGTCCTGTTGTACGCTATATCTTTTTGTTGCCATCGAGAACCTCAGTTAACAAAAAGGATGTCGCTGCCATCAGGGCTATTTAACAACATTTCATTTCACTATGCAATTTACATTTTACAAATATCAAGGAACGGGAAATGACTTTGTCATGATTGATAACCGTTTACTTACTTTCCCCAAAAATGATACCAAACTAATCGAGCGATTATGTGATCGTCGTTTTGGTATTGGTGCTGATGGTCTTATTTTGTTAGAAGACGATGAATCGACCGATTTCAAAATGGTTTATTACAATTCTGATGGGAATGAGAGTTCTATGTGTGGTAATGGGGGACGTTGTTTAGTGGCTTTTGCAAAACAACTTAATGTTATAGCAGATAATGCCACTTTTATTGCTGTAGACGGTTTGCATCACGCTACAATTGATGAAAATGACATTGTGTCATTACAAATGAAAGATGTTGATGAGGTGCAACAACACGAAAATCATGTTTTCTTAAATACAGGTTCTCCTCATCATGTTCAACTGGTTGAAGATTTGCATATTTTTGATGTGCGTAATGAGGGATCAAAAATTAGATACAGTAATTTGTATGGTCAAGCAGGAAGTAATGTAAACTTTGTTACCCAAACGGATGAAAATAAATTTTGGTTGCGTACTTATGAAAGAGGAGTAGAAAACGAAACACTTTCTTGTGGTACAGGAGCCACAGCAGTAGCAATTGCAATGAAGTATATTGGGAAAACCGATAGTTCAGTTATTCAGTTGCGAGTTGAAGGTGGTGAATTAGAAGTGTCATTTACTGAAAAAAATGGATTTTTTACCCAAGTTTTTCTAAAAGGACCAGCAAAATTTGTTTACGAAGGACAAATCACTTTATAAATTTGATGATTACTTTAAAAGGAGAAAATATATATTTAAGAGCACTAGAGCCTGAAGATCTGGACTTTGTTTTTGCAATAGAAAATAATGAGGAAATTTGGGAGGTGAGTAATACTCAAACTCCATACTCAAGATTTCTAATTCATCAGTATTTAGAAAATGCGCATCAGGATATTTACATAGCTAAACAATTGCGATTAGCCATTTGTAAAAATGATACTTTTGAAGCCATTGGGCTTATCGATTTGTTTTATTTTGATTCTAAAAACAAAAGAGCAGGGGTTGGAATTGTTATCCAAAATAAAATAGATAGAAATCAAGGTGTAGGGAAAGAGTCTTTGGCTTTGCTAATAAATTATAGTTTTAAACAATTAGGACTTCATCAGCTCTTTGCAAATATTGGTGCCGATAATGAGCCAAGTTTGAAGCTTTTTACTACATTTGGTTTCCAGAAAATTGGCTTAAAAAAAGATTGGAACTTTAACAATTATAAGTTTTATGATGAGTATATGTTTCAGTTAATTAATACAACCTATTAAATTTAAAGTTTTGAATAAGAAAAGAATAGCAATAGTTGCACTTGTGGCAATTTTAGCAGTAGCAGTATACGCATACATTAATTTATTTTCAAGTAACACGAAGTTTGATAAAGACGAAGTGTATGTCTTCGTTCCTACAGGATCAAAATATGAAGATGTACTTCAAATTTTAGAACCTTATGTCGCAGATATTGATAAATTTAAATTTGTTGCTGAGAAGCGTTCTTACGATGAAAATGTATTTCCTGGTCGTTTCTTGTTTAAAAAAGGAATGGGATGTTTTGCGATAGTTTCGGCATTACGTCATAACATGCCGTTAAATTTAGCTTTTAATAATCAGGAAAGCCTTGAAAAATTAGTTTCTCGTGTTTCTTCTCAAATAGAAGCTGATAGTGTTAGCTTAATGAAGTCTATTACAGATTCAGTTTTCATGGAGAAAAACGGATTGAATAGAGAAACTGTTCTTGGAATGTTTATACCCAATACATACGAATTAAAATGGAATACTTCTGCAGATAAATTTAGAGATAAAATGGCAGATGAGTTTAATCGTTTCTGGAATGATGAGCGCAGAGCTAAAGCTAAGGCATTAGGAATGACTCCAGCTCAAGTTATTACTTTGGCGGCAATTGTTCATAAAGAAACTGTAAAAACAGACGAGCGTCCTCGTGTTGCAGGTGTTTACTTAAACAGATTAAAACTTGAAATGCCTTTACAAGCAGATCCAACGGTTATTTATGCTGTAAAAAGAGAAAGCGGCGATTTCAACCAAGTTATTAAAAGGGTAAAAGGGGATATGTTAAGACTTCAGTCTCCATATAATACTTATGTGAACGTAGGATTGCCTCCTGGTCCCATTGCAATGCCAGATATTACAGCTATCGATGCCGTTCTTAATGCAGAAAAACACGATTACATATATTTTTGCGCAAGTGTTGACAGACAAGGTTATCATGATTTTGCCAGTACTTATGAGCAACATCAGGTTTACGCTAAAAAGTATGCAGAGTGGGTTACTAAGCTTGGATTATAATTATAAAATGACATAAATGAAAAGTCGATTTGATAAAAATCGACTTTTTTATTTGCTGTGTTTTCCTAATAAAAACATTCTTGTAAATCAACGAGTTAATGTGTAGTTTGTCTATTTTTTGAAAAAATTAACAACCCTTTCCATATTTAAGCCTTACCTTTGTCCCGTAGAAATTTTCTAGTTATGATGGAATTTTCACGTTAAAGTACCGTGGTTCCTAGCTAGAAGAAATTCATTTTATGACAAAAAAACAGATATTTTATCTCGGATTATTTGCCTCAATCATCACCCTTAGTTCAGGTTTTAGACCTTTTCAAGCAGAATTATTTCCTTGGTTTCATGTATTTGACAAAGAAATAGTTTACAAAGTACCTACAGAAATAGAAGTTGGACAAACTTATTTTGATGTTCCCTTTACGGGTAAAACTTTCGTTGGTTTTCAGCAGCGTTTAGCTGTGAGAGAATCACAAGGGAAATATCATAAGGTTAACACCCTTGGTTATTTAGGTAAGTACCAATTTGGATCAGAAACTCTTGAAAGTTTAGGGGTTAATGATGAGCAACATTTTCTAGAAAGCAGAAAGTTACAGGAAAAAGCATTTATGGCCTATTTAGCACGTAATAAATGGGAGTTGCGTAAGGAAATTGCTAAATATACTGGAAGAGTTATAAGAGGTATAACTATTACAGAATCTGGTATATTAGCGGCGGCACATTTAGGTGGCCCGGGAGCAGTAAAAAAATTCTTGAGAAGTAATGGCCAAAGAAAATTTAAAGATGGCTATGGTACTTCAATAACAGAATATTTAAGAGAATTTGCTGGTTATGATACCAGTTTCATAGAGGCTAATAAAAAAGCAAAAGCAGGACAGTATTAATAGCTTTTATGAATTATAAAAATAGAAGGTCGGTTTTGTAAATCGACCTTTTGTTTTTTCCAGTCTTTTACAGCCAATGTTTTTATAAACTCTGTAGGTAATGTAATATCGCAAGCGATACACAAATTGGTATTAGGTTGTAGTGTGTTTAGAATATCTTCTAAGAGTTTATTGTTACGGTAAGGAGTTTCAATAAACAATTGTGATTGATTTTTCTCAAAAGATGTTTTTTCAAAATTCTTTAGTGCTGATTTTTTTTCTCCTTTGTCGATAGGTAAATAACCGTTGAATGCAAAACTTTGACCGTTCATTCCAGAAGCCATAACCGCTAATAAAATAGAACTAGGGCCAACTAGAGGAACTACTTGAATTCCTTTTTCGTGAGCTAGTTTAACAATCACCGCACCAGGATCTGCTACGCCAGGACATCCTGCTTCGCTCATTAAGCCAACATTTAAACCGTTTAATAAAGGTTTTATAAATTCCTGATGCTCGTGTACTTCAGTATGTTTGTTAAGTACTGAAATTTTCAAATCAGGTTGTTTTTTTTCAGGATGAACACTTTTTATAAAGCGACGAGCCGTTTTCTCGTTTTCAACGATATAATGGTCAATGAAATCAATAGTTCTTTTTATGGTTTGAGGTAAAACATCTTCAGGATTCATTTCTCCAAGTGTTGTTGGGATCAAATATAATTTTCCTAAAAAAGTAATTGGTTTCATTGTAATTATTTGTTTGCTAGTTTTTGTGCAATTATTTCACAAGCTTCATCAAGCATATCATATACTTTTTCAAAGCCGTCTTGACCTCCATAATAGGGGTCTGGGACATCTACTCGTTCACCTGGGAAAATCTCTTCTAGAATAAGTTGAATTTTGTTTTTGTGATTGTCATTTTCTGCTAGTGATATCACATCTTTGAAATTCTGATTATCCATAACATAAATGTAATCAAAATTGTCAAAATCAGACTTTTGGAATTTTCTTGCTTTTTGGTGAGCAATATCAATACCTCTATTTCGTGCGGTTAGTATGGAACGTTTGTCTGGTTGTTCGCCTGCATGCCATCCTCCAGTTCCTGCAGAATCGACGATAAAGTCATTTGATAATTTTGAACGTAAAATACCTTCGGCCAGTGGGGAACGGCAAATATTCCCCAAGCAGACCATCAGAATTTTTTTAGGCATTATAATGAAAGTTTTTTGTTGATGTCATCAACAAATTTTTTGAACTGCTTATCTGTAGTTACTAAATTATCGACAGTCTTGCAAGCGTGTAAAACTGTAGCGTGATCCCTGTCGCCAATTTGTGATCCAATATTTGCTAAAGATGCTTTAGTGTATTTTTTTGCAAAGAACATAGCTAGTTGACGAGCTTGAACAACGTGACGTTTTCTAGTTTGAGATTGTAATGTGTCAACATCTAACTGGAAATAATCTGAAACCACTTTTTGAATGTAGTCAATAGATATTTCACGTTTAACATTTTTCACAAATTTCTCAACTACTTGTTTAGCTAAGTCAATCGTAACTTCTTTTTTGTTGAAAGATGATTGAGCAATTAAAGAGATAATTGCACCTTCAAGCTCTCTAACATTTGTTTTGATGTTACGTGCTACGTATTCGATAATTTCTTCAGGCATTTCAACGCCGTCACGGAACAAAATGTTCTTTAAAATGGAAACCCTTGTTTCATAGTCAGGTTGATGTAGCTCAGCTGATAATCCCCATTTAAAACGCGATAATAAACGTTGTTCAATATCTTGCATGTCAACAGGCGCTTTATCAGATGTTAAAATAACCTGTTTCCCATTTTGGTGTAAATGGTTGAATATGTGGAAGAATACATCTTGAGTCCCTGTTTTTCCTGAAAGGAATTGAACATCATCAATGATTAATACATCTATCAATTGATAAAAATGAATAAAGTCATTTCGAGTATTTTTCTTAACTGAATCGATATATTGCTGAGTGAAAATTTCTGCAGAAATATACAATACTGTCTTTTCTGGATATTTGTCTTTAATTTCAACTCCAATAGCATGTGCCAAGTGCGTTTTTCCTAATCCAACACCACCAAAAATTAATAATGGATTGAATGAAGTTCCTCCTGGCTTGTTTGCTACAGCCATACCTGCAGATCTCGCTAATCTATTAGAATCTCCTTCAAGGAAGTTTTCAAAACTATAATTAGCATTTAATTGCGATTCGATTTTGATATTTCGAATTCCAGGTATGATAAAAGGATTTTTTAATTCCGGATTTTTTTGTTGAACTGGAACATCAATCTCCTGAGTTTTAACTGCGGGTCTATTGTTACTTGGAATTTGCTCTGTAAACGGAAGTTTGTTTCCGTAAGTGTTCTCCATTTTAATTTTATAAAGTAACTTAGCATTTTTTCCAAGCTCTTTTTGTAATGCAACTTTTAATAATTTAACATAGTGTTCTTCTAACCATTCGTAAAAGAATTTACTAGGTACTTGAATATAAAGTGCGTTGTCTGTGAGCTCAACAGACTTGATTGGTTCAAACCAAGTTTTGTAAGCTTGCTCTTGAATATTATCTTTTATGAAAGACAGACAATTCTCCCAGACTGATTCCGCAGTTTTATTCATTGTATGCATCTAAAATGTTAATTTTTAAAAGATTAAACTTGTTAATTTTGGTACAAGTTTTAGAGTTGATTGGGATAGCAAATATGCCTCATAAAATTCTTAAAAAAAAATTTTTTTGATGTTGATTTTATAAAAAAAATGTCGTAAAGCGTTTTATTGGGGTTAACAGAGTGTTAATTTTTTTTAAAGAAAAAGAGATGAAATTTTATGATTTAAAGGTGCGTGTAAGATATGCAGAAACTGATCAGATGGGTATAGTTTATCATGGTAATTATGTTCAGTATTTTGAGATGGGTAGGGTGGAATGGCTTAGAAATCTGGGAGTTTCTTACAAATGGATGGAAGAAAACGGTGTTATGCTTCCTGTGGTTTCATTGACCATGAATTACAAAAGACCAGCTCGATATGATGATGAGTTAACAGTGCGAACAATTTTTAAAAGTCAGGAATCTGTTAAAATAGAATTCGATTATGAGATATACAATCAATCAAATGAGTTATTAACAACAGGTAGTTCAATTTTGGTTTTTGTAGATGTTAAAACTGGTCGTCCAACTTTGCCACCAGATTACATTAAAGAATTGTTGGGAAAAATTTAAATTTCTTCAATTTTCACTTCAAATAAATTAGTAAAAATGTCGAAAATCATTTTGGCATTTTTTTTACGTGTGGCAATTTCGATTTGACAATTCTCTTCCATTTTTTGAGAAACAATATTGAGATTTTTTTCTTTTATAACTCTCATTACTTTATTCATGTTTTTGTAATCAAAAGTTATATTGAAATGTATGTCTATTGTTTTTTCAATTATAGTAGATGCTTCTAGAGCTATTTTTGCTCCTTCTCTATAAGCTGAAATCAAACCACCTACGCCAAGTTTTACACCACCAAAATAGCGAACAACCACAACTAATACATTTGTAATGTCAAACGATTGGATTTGGCCATAAATGGGCATGCCAGCACTGTTGTTAGGCTCTCCATCATCATTTGCGCGGTATTGAATTCTAGTGGTTCCAAGCTGCCAAGCATAACACCAATGGCGAGCTGAGAAATGTTCTTTTTTTAAGCGTTCTATGTGAGTTTTTACTTCGTCTTCTGAGCTAATGGGAAATGCATAGCCGTAAAACTTACTATTCTTTTCTTTGAACAGTACTTCGGGTGAAGCTTCTTCTATTGTTTTATATGTATCGGTAGTACTCAATGTAGTAATTTGAGTGCAAAAATAGTATTTTATAAAATCTGTAATTATGAAAAAGGAAGTTCTTTTCTGGAAAAAAGTTCGGTTACATCTTCCTTACCTACTTGTAAATTCCAAACATGCATACCTAAAGAAGCAGCTATGTCAGTATTTGTTTTTTTATCATCAATGAATAAAGTTCTCTTTGGAGCTAGTTCATGTTTTTTAATTATAAAATTAAAAGCCTCTGGTTCAGGTTTACGATGTCCAATTTCGAAAGAAAAATAGATTTTCTCGAAGCATTGATAAAACTCACGAGCGAAAGTCATTCCTACACGATGTTCAAATTTTGCAATATGAATTTCGTCGGTATTACTTAAAAGAAATAAACGGTATTTATGCGATAATTTTTGAAGAAATTCTAATCGTGATAATGGGAAATCAATTAAAACTGAATTCCAAGCAGTTCTTATGTCGTCAATTGAAGCGTTAGGCATGAGCTTCTTCATTTCAATCATGAACTGAACTTCAGATATTTTTCCTTTTTCAAATTGTTGATTAACCTTGTCTATTTCTTCGTTCCAAGATTGTAGCCCAAGTTTTTTTAACGCTTCTAATGATGCGTTTTTATCTAAATTCATGAACACATCTCCAAAATCGAAAATAATAGTATTAATCATAATTCGTAAAAATTAAAAGTTCATCACTTATTATTTTTTTATTTTCTGTAATTTTTCCTGAAATTTTTGGAGCCTTAGTTCCTTCAGAAAAAAAAGAAATACCTTTAAAAACTCTTGCTTCATCCCAAAGTTGAGCATCAATAAAAGTTTGTAAAGTTTGACTTCCTCCTTCTATAATTACTGACTGAATTTCTTTGTCATATAAATAATCACAAATTTGATTTGCAACGTTTTTTGAGAAATCAATTTCCTTGTTCGTAATCAAAATGGTAAGAGCCGAATCATCAAATATAGCACTTTCTTTTGAAATTCTGTTTTTTTTGTCTAAAACTATTCTTACAGGTTGGTTGCCTTTCCAATCTCTGGCTGTTAAACTAGGATTGTCATCTATTATGGTTTGTGTTCCAGCTAAGATTCCTTGTTCCTCTGTACGCCATTTATGTACCAATTGACGAGAATATTTATTGGTAATCCAAACAGGTTTTTGATTTTCTTTTGATTTGGGAGCAATAAAACCGTCTTTGGTTTCTGCCCATTTCAAAATTATATAAGGACGCTTTTTGTTGTGAAATGTAAAAAAACGTTTGTTGAGCTCGTTGCATTCTTCTTCTAATACACCCACAGTAACATTGGCTCCAGATTCAATTAATTTTTTAATTCCATTGCCTGATACTTTTGCGAAGGGATCAATTGTGCCAATCACTACATTTGGTATTTTGTGATGAATTATTAAATCGGAACAAGGAGGTGTTTTACCAAAATGGCTGCAAGGTTCTAAGCTTACATAAATGGTTGATTTAGATAGTAGTGATTTGTCTTTAACCGAATTTATAGCATTTACTTCAGCATGAGATTCTCCAGCCTTTTTATGCCAGCCTTCGCCAATTATTTTTCCGTCATGTACAATTACACTTCCTACTAAGGGATTTGGGTAGGTTGTTCCAAGCCCATTTTTAGCTAATTCTATACAACGTGATATGTATTTTTCATGTATCTTCACATCACAAAAATAAGCTTTTAATTTTATGTTGATTCGAGAAATACAACCACAAGATAATATTCAAGTGGCTCAAGTTGTTCGTTCTGTTTTAGAAGAACTTAATGTACCAAAAGTTGGTACAGCTTATGCTGATCCTGAACTTAATACTATGTATGAAGCCTATCAAAAACCAAATTCGGCTTATTTTGTTGTAGAAAACGAAGGTAGAATTCTTGGTGTTGCGGGAATTTCGCCTTTAGCAAACGGTAAACCTGAGGTTTGTGAATTACAAAAAATGTATTTCCTAACAGAAACACGAGGTTTGGGAATTGGCACACAAATGATGGCGGTATGTTTAAATAAAGCAAAAGAATTTGGTTTTAAACAATGTTATTTAGAAACCATGCCTTATATGGAAGCTGCCCAAAAATTATATAAAAAGTCTGGATTTGAATATTTAAACGAGCCGATGGGCTGTACAGGACATTCGGCTTGTCCAGTTTGGATGATTAAAAATTTATAAATGTATTTAAAGGAATATAAAATTCAATTTAGTAAAGAACTATCTAAAGTTTATGATGAACATGAAATTGATAGTTTTTTCTACATATTACTTGAAGCGTTTCATCAAATGAAAAGAGTTGATTTAGCAATAAATCAAAACATGGAACTAGATGCCATGCAATTGTTGCAATGGGAAACAGTTTTATCTCAACTAAAAGAACAAAAACCTATTCAGTATATTTTAGGCGAAACAGATTTTTTTGGCTTACCATTTTATGTTAATGAAAATACTTTAATTCCGCGTCCCGAAACTGAAGAATTAGTAGATTGGATTATTCAACAGTCGACAATTAAAAGTCAAAATTCAAAATTCAAAATTTTAGATATAGGCACAGGGACGGGTTGTATTGCTATTTCATTAGCTAAAAATTTACCAAATGCTGATGTTTTTGCTCTTGATGTTTCAGGTAAAGCACTAGAAGTTGCAACCAAAAACGCTAAAAGGAATAATGTAGATATCACTTTTCTTAATCAGAGTATTTTAGAAACAGATGATTTAGAACAACAGTTTGATATTATAGTTTCTAATCCTCCATATGTTCGTAATCTTGAAAAACAAGAAATCAAGAAAAATGTTTTGGACTTTGAACCACATTTAGCTTTGTTTGTAGAAGATGATGATGCTTTGTTGTTTTATAGAAAAATAACTCAATTGGCACAAAAAAATCTTTCCGAAAGTGGTATGTTGTTTTTTGAAATCAATCAGTATTTGAGTAATCAAATGTTTGAAATGATAAAAACTTTTAATTTTACAGACATTCAACTTCGGAAAGATTTATACGGAAATGATAGGATGATGTTGATAAAAAGATGATAGAATCTGTTTGTTGATTTATCTTCCTAACTCTTTTTGGACTTCAGCATAAATCGCAGCCATTTGAGTTGCGCTAAAACCAGCATAATTTCCTGCGTTACCAAAAAAGTATCTTCTCCAGAAATCCCAGTCAATATCTCCGTATTCACCGCCTTTTACACTTTTTAATGCTTTATTGTCTAGAATAGTAGCATTGCTTAATTTTTTAAATTTTTCTAGTTTCATAGTATGAGTTTATTTTTTATAAAACTAGAAACTTTGATGAGGTTCTGTCAAATGTTCAAAAAACGAGAAAGTTGGAAGACGAAAATTTAATTTTAAAAAAGTTTCGCCGCTTTAAGTGCAGGATACAATCCAGAAATTATTGCCACAATAAAACATACCAAGAAAGCAGAAGTTATAGCTAACCAAGGAATCACAAATTTAAAATCCAGTAAAGAAGCGAACCCAAAACCAATTAATATTCCTAAAATGGTTCCAACTAATCCACCCAATTGACCAATAACCAATGTTTCCATAAAAAACTGCATGGCAATGGTGCTTCTTTTTGCGCCTAAAGCTTTTCTAGTTCCTATTTCGCGAGTTCTTTCGGTTACAGATACCAACATGATGTTCATTAGAGCAATTGTTGATCCAAAAATGGTAATAACGCCAATAACCCAAGCTGATAGCCCTAAATATTGTGTTATTCCTAGAATTTTATTTATTAAATCATCACTTCTAGAAACGCCAAAATTTTGATCTTCTATAGGACTCAATTTACGAACCTTACGCATTGCAATAATTGCATTATCAACAGCTTCATCAAGCAGTTCTTTTTTCTCAATCATTACACTTGTAGAATAATTAATGTTAGGAGCTGTAAACAGTGTTCTTGCTACTTGAATTGGAATTAAAACTCTTAAATCTTGACTATTTCCAAATGTTGATCCTTTTTCTTTTAATACACCAATCACTTTGAATTTAGCACCTCTTATTGAAATTGTTTTATCAATAGGATTGACATCGGCTAAAAGTTCTTTCTCAAAATCAGCACCAAGAATACATACATAATTGTTGTTTTCGATATCGAAACCTGTAAAATTCCTTCCTTTAACGACATCTAAGCCTGAGTTAACAGTATAATAATCATCGACCCCCAAAACAGAAACTTCAGGATCTGTTTTTTTGCTTTCAAATTTAACCTCGGCATTTGAAGTGGCTGTAAAAGACAAAGATGTGTGTGCAGACGGGAAGTTGAAATTCTTTTTAAAAGCAATAGCTTCAGGATATGAAATGATAGGATTTATTTTTTTTAATTCTCCATTACCTTGAGTACGGGTTAAATTGTCATATTGGTTAAGCGTAAAAGTATTGGAACCCATTGAAGCAAAATCTTTAGACAGTGTATTCTCAAGTGCAGAAACCACTGTTAAAATACCTACAAGTGCCATAATACCAATACCAATAATAAGTACTGTTAATACCGTGCGAAGCAATTGAGTTCTTATAGAACCTAATGCAATCTTAACATTTTCTCTAAACAATCCTACCATAGCTAATGAGTAACCAAAATGCGTTTTTTGTTACAATTGCGACTAAAATTTTACTATTACTCTAAAATGTAAGATATTTGTACTCCTTATTATGAATCAGGTTTTTGTTTAACCAATATTCATAACTCATAATTCATAACTCATAATTCTAAAAAATGGCTCAAAAACCAAGCATTCCTAAAGGGACAAGAGATTTTTCTCCAATCGAAGTGGCAAAACGTAATTATATTTTTAATACTATACGTACCCATTTTGAAAGATTTGGTTATCAGCCTATCGAAACTCCTACTTTCGAAAACTCAGAAACCTTGATGGGTAAATATGGAGAAGAAGGAGATAGATTGATTTTTAAGATTTTAAATTCAGGTAATTATTTTTTCAATAAACAGAAAATAGAATTGCCAAGGACTATAGAATCATTGCAAATGAATTCTGCTGAAACAATTTCGGTTGAAGAATTAGTTGAGTTGAATAAGTTTACAAGTAAGATTTCTGAAAAAGCACTTCGTTACGACTTAACCGTACCTTTTGCTCGTTATGTTGTGCAACATCAAAACGAAATTGAATTTCCTTTTAAAAGATACCAAATTCAACCTGTTTGGCGTGCCGATAGACCTCAAAAAGGACGTTTTAGAGAATTTTATCAGTGTGACGCTGATGTGGTTGGTTCTACATCATTGTGGCAAGAAGTGGAATTGGTGCAATTGTATGATGCTGTTTTTTCTGATTTAGGATTAAAAGGAGTAACTGTCAAAATCAATAATCGTAAAGTTTTATCAGGTATTGCCGAGGTTATTGGTGCTTCGGACAAATTAATTGATTTTACAGTTGCCCTTGATAAATTAGATAAAATTGGTGAAGACGGAGTAAAAAAAGAAATGCTTGAAAAAGGAATTTCTGAAGAAGCAATCGTTAAAGTACAACCGCTATTCAATTTCACTGGAACAATAACAGAGAAGTTAGAAAAACTATCTCAATTATTGTCTACTTCACAAGAAGGATTGAAAGGAGTTGAAGAACTTCGTTTTATTTGTGAAAATGTACTGGAAATTGGATTGAAAGAATCAAAACTAGATTTGGATGTAACTCTGGCAAGAGGATTAAACTATTATACAGGAGCTATTTTTGAGGTAGCAGCACCAAAAACGGTTTCAATTGGTTCGATTGGAGGCGGTGGTAGATATGATGACTTGACTGGTATTTTTGGTTTAAAGAATATGAGTGGAGTAGGTATTTCATTCGGTTTAGATAGAATTTATCTGGTTATAGAAGAATTAGGGTTGTTTCCAGAAACAGTGACTTCTACATCAAAAGCAATTTTCTTGAATTTTGGTGAAACAGAAGCTAAATATGCCATGAAAGCCATTTCAAAACTTCGTAACGAAGGAATAAAAGTTGAAATGTATCCTGATGCTGCTAAAATTGGTAAACAGTTTCAGCATGCAGATAAACGAGGAATTCCATATGCTGTTATAGTAGGAGGTGAGGAAGTGCAAAACAATGTTTACAATGTAAAAAATCTTGCATCTGGTGAACAGCAAACGGTAGATTTTGAATCTTTAAAAAATATTTTAAAATAATTTAAATCCTTCGAAAGAAGGATTTTTTTATTTATTTCTAGGGTGAAAAGTCTGCATTACTTGGTTTAAATGTTTCCTGTCAACATGCATGTAAATTTCGGTTGTGGTTATTGATTCATGACCAAGCATAAGTTGGATAGATCGTAAATCGGCACCATTTTCTAGCAAGTGAGTTGCAAATGAATGACGAAACGTGTGTGGACTTATAGTTTTGTTGAGGTTTATTTTTTTAGCTAAGTCTTTTATAATTGTAAAAATCATTGCTCTAGTAAGTTGTTTTCCTCTTCTATTTAAAAACAAAGTGTCACTAAATTCCTTTTGAATGGGTAAATGTGGACGTACTTCATTTTTGTAAATCTGGATATATTTTTGAGTTAATGGACTTATTGGAACAAATCGTTGCTTGTTTCCTTTTCCAGTTATTTTTATAAAACCTTCATCAAAAAATAAATCTGATATCTTAACTGAGACCAATTCTGAAACACGAAGTCCACAACCATAAAGTGTTTCCAGCATGGCTCTGTTGCGTTCTCCTTCATTGCTAGATAAATCTATGGCATTTATTAAGTTGTCTATGTCTTCAATGTTTAATGTGTCTGGAAGTTTTCTTCCTAAACGAGGTGCTTCTATCAATTCTAAAGGATTATCTGCTCTGTAATCTTCAAAAATTAAATAGTTAAAGAAGCTTTTTAATCCCGAAATTATTCTAGCTTGACTTCTCGGATTTACTTTTTTAGAAGTATCATAAATGAATTCTTGAATAGTTTCTTCGGTTATCGTTATGGGGGATTTATTAATTTGATTTTCAGATAAATAATGAGTTAATTTTTCAATATCTAGAGTGTAATTATCAATAGAATTTTGTGATAATCCACGTTCTATTTTAAGATATGATTGAAAATTCTTGATAAACTTGGCCCAATTGTTGTGCATCAAATAATATAATTTTTTAAAAAATATAGCGTTGTTTAATTATAAACTAAAATTTTTGGATATGAAATTAATTAAAAATTTAACATTAGGAACTTTTTTGTTTGTATTTGCATCTACTGCATTTGCGCAAGATAAATCAGGAGCCTCGTTTGGAATTAAAGGAGGTTTAAATTATGCTAGAATTTTATCATTGCAACCTGAGTTGTTGTATTCGAGACAAGGTTTTGAGAATACCGTACAGCCTTTTCTTGGTAATTCATATAAAGTGACTTACAAAATTGATTATATAAACGTCCCTGTTTTGGCAAAACTTAAACTAGGAAATGTTTTTAGCATTGAAGCAGGTCCACAATTTGGTATGAAAGTGTCTGAGAAAGTAGAATCAGATAATAATGTGTCTGATGAAAATGATGTGAATAGTTTTGATACAGCAATTGCAGGTGGTCTTTCTTTGAATTTTAATGGTGGAGCTTTTATTTTTGGGCGTTTTACCCAAAGTTTAAATGAGGTAGTTAAAGATTCTGGTTCCAAGAATATGGTAATTCAAGCAGGTATTGGATTTAAAATGTAATAAATAGTAAATTGAAAAAAAACCACGCTTCTAGCGTGGTTTTTTTTATATCTAATTAAAAAAATATTAGAATTTGTATCCAACAGAAATTTGAAGATTTGAATTTTTCATTGAATTCCCCATTCGGTTAGCATCAATAGGTGAAGTAGTTCCTTCAACTGTACCAGACATAAAATCTCCATTGTCAACAAAGTCTGTTAAGCCTAAGTTGTAACGAGCTTGAAAGAATAGCCCCATTGGTAATTTATATCCTGCACCTAAATTAAATCCAAAGTTTAATTTGTTTAAACCATAATCATGGTAAATTCTTGCAGAATCCATAGAGCCATCATCTTGTCTAACTACAACTGTTCCAGGGTTGTCATCCATGTCTACATCGTACATAATTGCTCCACTACTTCCTACTACTGTTACATTATTGTCAGATTTTGCACTAATTATGTAGTCTAATTGTGGTCCTGCTTCAATGCTTAAGCCTTCAATAACATAATATTTAAACATAACTGGTAAGATAATTTTACTCAATGTAATGTCTTGTTCTGAGTTATAAACTGAAGGGCTAACTACTCCAACATATTCATATTTTCCTCCTTCTTGTGAGTACATTAGTTCAGGTTGAAGTCCTATTTTGTCACTGAATTTAAATTCAACAACACCTCCAACATGAAATCCTGCTTTCATTTTAGAATCTCCGTCTTTGCTAGCTTTTATCATTGATAAATTTAAACCAGCTTTAGCACCAAATTCAATGTTTTTACCAGTGGATTTTGTGTCTTGGGCATTAGTAAGTCCAAAGAACATTACAGAAATACCTGTTAATAGAATTTTTTTCATTTTAGTTTGTTTTTTAAATTTTGACCAAAACTAAAATTTATATTTTTTTAACTATCAGAAGTGTTTATATTTTCGTTATCAGGTAATTTTTTATCGATGAAATGTAAGAAAATGAATATGTTATAACGAAAAAACCACACTAAAAGCGTGGTTTTTTGTGATTATTTAAATCGTAAATTAGAATTGGTAACCAATTCTTACTCCACCAATAACTTGTGTAGTAATTCCTGAGTTTTTACCACCTGCAATATTTACATTTGGCTGTCCAGTTTCGCTAATTTCGATATCTTTGTTTTTACCA
>CBFHBH010000011.1:0-16117 GCA_965653735.1 uncultured Flavobacterium sp.
TGCGCTATTCAGTTGCGCCACGAGGCCTTTTTTTTGTAATCAGTAGAAGTATCTTGCTGATTGCGGGTGCAAATATAGAGATATTTGATTAATATGCAAACAAGATTTTTAAAAAATATTTGTTTATTTTTTAATTTCCTAGTGCTCTTTTAGTTACGTAGTATCGCCAACCTATAATTGCCATTTGCCATTTTTTTGCTTTAGCAATATCCAGTTGTTGTTTAGTAAAACTTGGTAGAATAAGCTTATTTATTTTAGCTAAGATTTTATACATACATTTTGTTTTTGACAAAGATAAAAAAAGACTGCCAATTGGCAGTCTTTATCCTATTAAGCTTTTCTGGTTTTCATTTCTGATTTTGCTTTTTCCATTTCTTCACGGGCTTTCTTCATCTCTTCTTTAGCCTTAAGCATTTCCTCACGAGCTTTTTGCATTTCCTCACGAGCTTTTTGCATTTCTATATTACGCTCTTCTTTATCATATTGCATTTTCTCTCTCATTCTTTCCATATCTGGGCGCATTTTTTCCATATGCTCTTTCATTTTTTTCATATGAATTTTAGAGATTTCCATCGCTTTTGAACTTTCCATTGCATCTTCTTTTATTCTTTCGATGTCTTCTGGACTAAAATGCATTATTTCTTCATCATTGAATTTAAATATAAAAGGACCATTGTCACCAGATTTAAATTCGAATTTACCATCAAAATCTTTGTCCATTTTTTCTAAGTCTGCCAGAGGAATATCTAATTTTTCTCCATTTATAATAACTTCTGGTTTCCCGTTTTTACCGTCTTTTCTGATTACAATTTTACGTTCAATAGACTTTCCATCTTTGCTGTCATCGTCAGAGAAACTCCAAGCAAAAGATTTATTTAAGCCTTCCTCAACTTCTTTTTCTATTTTTCGTTCTAATTCATCTTCATCAAAATCTTTGTTCAATTCAGCAAGACGCTTCATTCCATGTGATCTTTTTAATTCCATTCTAGGCTTGCCAAAACCAATTCTGTTTCTTCCATCGTTACTTGATTCTTTATAAAAATGAATAGGTTCAATAGGAGTATCACTTTGAGATTGCATAGAACCATTGTTTCCGTCATTGTCTTTGTATTCTACTTTGATACCAGTGATTTCTCCTTGTGAATTTCTTTTTATTTTAGATACTTTTAAATTTACATTATGCTCTTTTTTAAGCATATCTGCATCTTTTTTAATGTCGTTGTCGGATGAATTTTTATCAATTACAATTGATACAACTTTTTTGTCTACTTGTTTTTCTACAATTTTACTTTCACGTTCCTGGGCAATAACTTTTATTTGGAACAAAATAAAAAAGGCTACAAGTACTGGAATTACTACTGTGTATTTCCATGAATTTCTTTTGTGGGATTGATTTTTGTTTAGCATAACTATTCGTTTTTTGATTAATGATTGATAAAAATGATTTGTGATTGATAAGCAGTTTTGATGAGAAACTACTTTTAATAGTGCTTTTTGATATGTTTTTTTATCTTCAATTTGTAAACATGCTTTTTGATCGGCTATATATTCTAAGTTTTGAATGATTGCTTTTTTATACAGCCACATAAATGGATTAAACCAGAACACAATACAGAAAATTTTTGCAATCATTACATCTAAAGAATGTTTTTCCTCACTATGAACCTTTTCATGAAGTAGAATGCTTCTCAATTCTTCATTTGTATAATAATCGGAGTTAAATACTATGTAATTGAAAAATGAAAAAGGAGCAATGTCTTCGTTTAAATCTACTAATGAAAACTTATCTTTTTTGATTACCTCTTTATTATGTAATAGCTTAACTAATGAAACTAAGTTTGTAATTACTTTAATCAATAAAAATGCTGAAATGACTACATAAAAAGCAATTAGAATTTGGTTCCAGTCAATGGTAAAAGATTCTGTTTTAGGAATAATTTGAGCCTTACTGTATTGGATTAAATCATCTATTGAGACTTTTTGTTTTTCTACCCAAATGGTTTTTTTGATAAAAAATAGAGGGAGGATTGCAGATGTGAATAATCCTGCTAGTAAAAACCATCTATTTGTATTAAAGAACGTTTCTTTCCTTAACAAGAAATAGTATGCTGTGAAATAGACAGCAATTAATGCGCTAGCCTTTAAAAAGTATATGAAAACATTTTCCATACTATTCCTTTTTTTCTATTATCTCTAAAATTTCTCTAAGCTCTTTTGCTGATATTTTATCTTCTTCTGCAAAAAAGGAAACTAAATTTTTATAAGAACTGTTGAAGTAATTTTCAATCGCGTTTTTCATGAAACGTTTTCTATATTCTTCGATAGTGACAATAGGGTAGTACTGATGAGTATTTCCAAAAGCATTGTGCCCTACATAGCCTTTATCCTCCAAGTTTCTTATTATAGTAGAAAGTGTATTATAGTGTGGGGTTTCTTCTGTAATTTCTGCCATTACTTCTTTTACGAAAGCCTTTTTTAGCTTCCATAAAATTTGCATGATTTCTTCTTCTTTGTTGGTTAACTTTTGCATGATTGAATAATTGATAGTTCAAACATACAACTACTTTTTTAGTTAGCAAACTATTTTTATAGTTATTTAACTAAATTTTAAGTTATTTTTAAGAATGTAAAGTTGTATTTCTTTCTATTTCAGATTGTTGTTTTTCTTTTTGAACAAGGTTGTAAACCCAAATTCCTAAAATAATTGCTATTAAGCCTAAGAATGCCATAAAAGCCCAATTGATTTGATAGCCCATTTCAAGACCAAATTTTTTGCCGAAATAGGAAACTATTTCCATTCCAATTTTAGCAGAAGAGATGTGAGCCAAGCTATAACTCATTGTGAAAATAGCCATGTACCTACCTTCATGTCCTTTAGGTGCTCTACTCATTGCAAAAGAATTTGAAAAAGGAAACGCAAACATTTCTCCAAATGTCATAAAGAGCATCATAATGATTAAAATTCCACTCCACATATTAATAAGCATTAAAAGCATACTTATTGTCATTGCTAAAGCTCCAAATGTTACTACTTTAACTTTATTAATTTGTTTTCTTTCAACAATACTAACAATTGGCATTTCAAGGACAAAAATTAATAATCCGTTCATCATTAATAATAATCCAGTTTGAAACTCGGTTAAATTAAATTGTTCTTTATGATACAAAGGAATTGTTGTAAATAGTTGGAAGAATAAGATTCCTGTAATGGTACAACAAGCTAGGAATATCCAAAATGGTTTGTCTTTAAAAACGGAGTGAGTGAGTATCTCTCCGGGATGCTCTTTATCAGTAAACTTAGATTTTTTCTTTTCTTTTACTGTTAGCCAAAATATTAAAATGGCAATTATGCAAGTAGCTCCGTCAACCCAGAATAATCCTCTATAACCAATATTCATGATTATTAGACCACCCATTGCTGGACCAGCAGCAAAGCCTAAATTAATAGCTAATCTCACCAGTGTTAATGCTCTGGTTCTGTTTTCTTTTTTTGCATAAGCACCAAGAGATACAAACATAGCGGGTCTAAACATATCGGCAATAACCATAATAAAGAACATGCTTAGACATAATCCTGTAAAAGAGGTTATAAACTGAAGTATAAAAAAAGCGATTCCACTAAAAAACAAGCTAAAAATCATGATTTTATAAAAGCCTATTTTATCAGAAAGTTTTCCTCCCAGCCAAGAACCAATCATGGATCCAGTGCCAAAACAAACCATAACCCATCCTACTTGTGAATAGGAAAAATGTAAATCTTCTTTTAAATACTTAGACAGAAATGGTAAAACCATTGTTCCTGCTCTATTGATGAAAGTGATGAGTGTTAAAATCCAAATTTCTCTTGAGAAACCTTTAAAATTATCGAAGTAACGATTAATGGCGTTTTGAAGCATTTGTAGGAGTAAAGCCCAAATTTACGAAAATAAGATGTTGCTGCTTCAGTGGTTTTGAAGTATTTTTGTTAAAATTTTTATAATGAAAAAGTATTCTTATTTATTAATTTTCTTCTTTTCAATTTGTTTAAATGCACAAGAAAAGGTTGAAACTTCATTAGAATATCAGCAGAACCTTAATAAAGAATTTGCAGATAGTACTTCGTCTCCTTTAGCGGAAGAAGATTTAAAAGTTTTTAAAAGCCTTGACTTTTATCCTATTGATAATAAATATATTGTAGAAGCAAAGTTTGTAAAAGCTAAGCGAGAGAAAGTTTTTGAAATGAAAACCACAACTACTAGATTACCGAAATATAAAAAGTATGGTGAATTACATTTTACATTAGAAGGGAAGACATTCAAATTGAATATCTATCAAAATATAGATTTGAGTAAAAAGCCTGGATTCAAAGATTATTTGTTTTTGCCTTTTACAGATTTAACCTGTGGAAAAGAAAGTTATATAGGAGGAAGGTATCTAGATGCCCGAATTCCTAAAAAGGATGTTATGATCTTAGATTTTAATAAAGCTTACAATCCTTATTGTGCTTATAATCATAAATATTCTTGTCCGCTTGTTCCACTAGAAAATGATTTGAATATCGAAATAAAGGCTGGTGTTAAAAAATTCCATGACTAATGCTTTATAATCTGCATACACATAAAAAAACTGATCTTTCAAATGTTTTAGAAGTTGTAAATCAATACCCTAATGAATTTGATAGTGAGTTGTTATATTATTCGATTGGTATTCATCCGTGGTATATAAATTTGGATAATCTTCAGAATGATTTAAGCATAATTGATGATAAACTCCAGCTCAAAAATTGTTTGGCACTTGGAGAATGTGGTTTAGACAAGCGAATTGAAATTCCGATGGATATTCAACTCCAAGTTTTTGAAAAACAACTAGAACTTGCAAAAAAGCATAAAAAACCTGTAATTTTGCACTGCGTTTCTGCTTACCAAGAAGTGATTGAGGTTAAAAAACGTATGCAAATTGAAACTCCAATGATTATACACGGGTTTTCAAAAAACTGGCAAGTAGCTAAATCACTTTTAGATAATGGATTTTATCTTTCTTTTGGAAAATATTTGTTAAGAAACCCTGAGCTTTCATCAGTTTTTGAACAAGTGCCAAATGATAGATTTTTTCTAGAAACAGATACAGTAGAAGAATCAATAATTGAAGTATATGAAAAGGCTTCAGAAATTAAAAAGAATAATATAGAAAAACAGGTTGAAGAAAACTTTAAAACAGTTTTTGAACTATAATCTGAAATTAAAAACTTATTGAAATGGCAGTTTGGCAAGAAAGAGCGGAATTATTATTTAAAACAGAAGGATTAGAGAAACTTAAAAACGCAAATGTCCTTGTTGTAGGTATGGGAGGTGTTGGTTCATTTGCTGCTGAGTTTGTGGCCCGCGCTGGAGTTGGAAAAATGACTATTGTTGATGGTGACGTTGTAGATATAACAAATATTAATCGTCAATTACCGGCTTTGCATTCAACAGTTGGTTTGCCTAAAGTGCAATTAATGGCAGCTAGATTGATGGATATTAACCCAGAATTAGAATTGAAAGTTATTCAAGAGTTTTTATCTCCAGAAAGGGCAAATGAAATTGTTACTGACGAATATGATTACGTTATGGATTGTATTGATAGTGTAACGCCAAAGCTAAATTTGATTCTTGCTGCTAAAAGAAAAAAAATTAAAATTATAAGCAATATGGGTGCTGGCGGAAAGTTTGAAGCTAGTAAAGTATGTGTTAAAGATATTAGTAAAACAGATTATTGTCCGTTAGCAAAGCAAGTTCGTCGAAGATTAAAATCGGAAGGAATATCAAGTGGAGTGAAAGTAGTTTACTCGTTTGAAAGGCCTGATTACAGCAGTGTAAAAATGACTGACGGTTCAAACTTTAAAAAATCGTTTTATGGAACCAATAGCTGGATGCCGGCTTTATTTGGACTTCATGCAGCTGAGACAGTTGTGAAATATTTATTAAAGAGATAAAAGTGATTTAAATATTTAATAAAAAACCGAGACTTAATAATCTCGGTTTTTTTTATTGTAGTTATTTTTTATTTTTATCTGCATTAAGAATATCTTTTACAATTGATTTTGTAATCGAATCCTGATTTACAGTATTTACTTTTTTAACCTGTACAACTTTTATAGGCCTTACAGGAATATAAATTTCAGTTACCCAAGTCGAAGCCGATTTCTCCGTTAGAACATTTTTAGGAATGAACTCTATTACTTTATAGGTAGGGCTTTGTTCCAATTTATTCTTTTTAATGAACTCATTAATTTTTACAAGAGCTTCTTTTTTATTAACGTAGTTTCCAGTTAAAGTTGCTTTTACTGCTCCAAACGGATTTGTTTGACCGTTGAAAATATCACTTTCAGAAGTTGTATATACCTTTTTCTCTGTTGGTAATGCTACCGAAAAAGTAATTACATCATTAATCGTATCTTTTTTATGGTAGATAATAAAAGGAGATCCTTTTGCAGTTACGTTTGCATTCGCAAGTAATTGTTTTAGCTTAGGTAATTGATTTTTTATTTGTTTAGGTAAATCTTCAGTTTTACAAGCAACAGGACGTTGAATATAAAATATAGTATCTAATCTAACAAAACCTTCAAGTTTTACATTAATGCTTTTAATTTCTCTGGTCAAAATAGTATTAATTGTATTTAAACCTTCGTCAAATTTATTATCAAAATTATTTTTACTTCCTTTACCAATAATACTTAGGAATTTGTCTCTGAAACTCATACTTCCTTCAGTAGACCACTCAACTGATGTCTTTTTAGAAAGTGTGTCTTTAATGTGTAGCGTAAGGTTACTTTCAACCTCTCCTAAAAGAATTTTTTGAGTAACTATTCCTTCTTCGGTATCTTGAAAATCAATTAATTTTAAATTTTCATCTTTCCAAGGATTTATAGAGTCCCAGTTCTTTCTGTCAGAAACATATTTATAGACTGTTTCTTTAGGTAAATCAATAAGTTTGGATCTTTTTACAGAATATTTTCCGTCTTTAGTAGCAACAAAAACTGAAATGGTCCCTGCTAACAAAAGGAGAAGTAAAACTAAATATTTTGCAATCTTCATGAGTTATTTTGTAGGTAAGTCTTGGTCGAGTAAAAATAAAAAAAAATGTTAAAAAAAGATAATTTTCTTTATTCTTTTAACAACGATTTGATTACGAATAATAGACCAATGAAAACCAGAAAAGCAATTAATATCCATAAACTACCTTTGTAGTATTGTTTGTGTAACTTTAAATCTTTTCGATATGCAAAAATCATTACGCAAACAAAAGAAACAAAGAAAAGAACGGCAAATAAAAGTTGACCTTTACTAAACATAATTTTTTTCTGTAAAAATAAGTAATTGTGGATTGATATTGCTATTTTGCAACTCAAATAAATACGGGAAAAATGCAAAAACAACTTAACGCTGTAAAAGAATTTCACACTTCTTTTGGATTAGGAGTAAAAGAAACACCAACAGGGGATTTAGGAGAGAATACAAACCTTCTTCGTTTTAATTTAATGAAGGAAGAAAATGAAGAATATCTTGAAGCGGTTCAAAATAATGACATAGTAGAAATTGCTGATGCTCTAGGTGATATGCTGTATATTTTGTGCGGAACAATTCTAGAACACGGACTGCAACATAAAATTGAAGAGGTTTTTGATGAAATTCAACGTAGTAACATGAGTAAATTAGGAGAAGATGGAAAGCCAATTTACCGTGAAGATGGGAAAGTAATGAAAGGTCCTAACTATTTTAAACCTAATTTTGAAGAGATATTAGGTTAATTGTAATTTTTTAAAAAATAAAAAGGCGATTTTCAAATAAATCGCCTTTTTTGTATTTAGTAGTTCAAATTAAACTTCTACAGTCCATCCAAAAGTATCTTCGGCTAATTTGTATTGAATGTTAGTCAATTTTTCTTTCAAATCACCTGCAAAGGTTTTTTCTAATTTAGGTAATTCAAAATATTCGTCTTTGTATTGAAATCCTACAATTGGATTTACTACAGCAGCGGTTCCAGCACCAAAAATTTCTTTTAAACTTCCATCTTTAGCAGCTTGAACTAATTCATCAACCAGAACAGGGCGAACATCAACATTAATGCCTTCACGTTTTGCTAAATCAATTAAACTTTTTCGTGTAACTCCATCTAATATTCTATCGCTAGTTGGGGCAGTATACAATGTATCGTTAATTCTAAAGAAAACATTCATTGTACCACACTCTTCAAGTTTTGTATGAGTAGCATCATCTGTCCAAATAATTTGTTGGAAACCTGCGTTGTGTGCTAATTGAGTAGGGTAGAACTGGCCTGAATAGTTTCCTGCAGCTTTTGCAGCTCCAATACCGCCATTTGCCGCACGGCTATAGTAATCAGCAATAAGTACTTTTACTTCTCCAGAATAATAAGCACGAGCAGGAGACATAATAATACAAAAACGATATTGTGTAGAAGGTTGAGCAATAACTCCGCTTCCAATAGCAATCATAAAAGGACGGATATATAAGGTGTTACCTTTTCCTTTTTTTACCCAAGCCTCATCTAAACGAATTAAATCTTTTAATCCTTCAATAAAAATAGATTGAGGAACTTCGGGCATACACATACGTACTGCCGATTTATTCATTCGAAGATGATTTTCTTCTGGACGAAATAACCAAACCGAATCATCCTCTTTTTTATAAGCTTTCATACCTTCAAAAATAGCTTGTCCATAATGGAAAACTTTTGCAGAAGGATCTAAAACAAAAGGTTCGTAAGGTTTAATTACGGGTTTTTCCCAAGCACCATTACGGTAATCGCAAACTAGCATATGATCTGTAAATACACTACCAAAAGTTAGTTTTTCGAAGTCAACTTGGTCAATCTTTGAAGTAGCGGCCTTGATAATATCAATTTCGCCAGTAGTTTGTAAGCTCATTTACTCAATTATTTTTTGCTAATTTAATAAAAAATAAACCCCATTGTTAAATTATGGTCAATATTTGATTACAAATCTGTTATTTTTTTTAATATTCTAAATTATTTTAGGCTTCATTGCTTTTTTGTTAATTTTTTTAGATTTATGTTAAAGTTAATATACGTTTTACGCTATTTCTTATAGATTTGCATTTAAAATCAAAACTAACTATATGAAAAAAGTATTTTTACTTGTTGCATTTTCTCTTTTCCTAGTTTCTAATAGTGGCACAGCTCAATCTAAAAAAGCTACAGCTATTAATACTAATGATTACGCTTTATTTGGTGAAAAATTTACTGCCTCTGGAGTATTAACTGAAAAGGCGATGCTTAAAAAGTATAAGACTCTAAAAAAGGGTGACACAGTTGTTATTAAATTCAAATCTAAAATTAAAGAGGTTTGTAAAAAGAAAGGTTGTTGGATGAATATGGATTTGTCAGATAATAACAATTCTTTTGTTCGTTTTAAAGATTATGGTTTTTTTGTTCCTCTTAATGCAGATGGTAGTGAAGCAATTGTAAACGGTAAAGCTTACATTGATGTGGTTTCTGTTGAAGAATTACGTCACTATGCTAAGGATGGAAAAAAATCTCAAGAAGAAATTAATAAAATCACTAAGCCAAAAGTTACTTACGCTTTTCAGGCAACGGGTGTTTTAATTAAAAAATCATAATGAGGGTTTTATTTATCTTACCAATCATTGCTTTATTTTTTTCTTGTGAAAAAAAACAAGAGAAATGTGAGCTGCCAGCTAAAGAAGAAAAAAAGTTTGAAATGTACGAAATGTCAGAAATGGCAATGCTCATGGAGCAAATGTATGTTGATAACGAACGTTTAAAACAAAGAATTATAAAAGGAGATACAATAGGAGCGTTTCCGCAGCATTTCTTAAAAATTCATAAAGCTGTAATGACTGACAAGCAAGAAAACGATGAATTCTTCAAATCACACGCATTAGCTTTCATTCAATCACAGAAAATGATTTATGAAGATCCTAAAAATGCCAAAGAACATTTTAATTCAAGTATAGATGAATGTGTGAAATGCCATGAGGTAAAATGTGGAGGACCTATTGTGAGAATTAAAAAATTATACATAAAATAATTGGAACGTAAAATTATAAAGACTGATGACGGTTCTACAACAATTCAGTTAGCGGATTGGGGAGAATGTTATCATTCTAAACATGGAGCCATTCAAGAGGCTTATCATGTATTTATCAAAAACGGACTTTCTTTGTTAGAAGATAAGTCCGTTTCCATTTTAGAAATAGGTTTTGGGACTGGTTTAAATGCTTTTATTACCTTTTTAGAATCTAAACAAAGAGATTTAACGATAAATTATGTAGGAGTAGAAGCATATCCTGTTTCTAAAGAAGAAATTGAACATATGAATTATGTTGATGAGCTTAAAGCAGAAAAGTTTAAAGAGGCTTTTATATTAATGCATAATACAGAGTGGGGAAAAGAAACTGATATATCTGAAAACTTTACGCTAATGAAACGGAAACAGTTTTTTCATGATATTGATGATGCTAATCAATTTGATATCGTCTACTTTGACGCTTTTGGTTACCCTTTTCAACCGGAACTTTGGAGTGTTGATATTTTTACTAAAATGTTTAAAGCTATAAAAGAAAAAGGCATTCTAGTTACATATGCAGCTCGAGGAGTTGTTAAGAGAGCAATGAATGAAGCTGGTTTCGAAGTTAAAAAAGTTCCAGGACCTCCTGGAAAGAGAGAAATGTTTATTGCGTTTAAGAATTTTTAAGGAAAATTTAATAGTATTTACGTGTTTTGTTTTTGAAAATTTAGTAAATTTGAGAATATCAATACCACAAAATTTTTACATATGTCAAGACAAATGATTGACTACACAAAATCGATTCTTGAAAGAGTCAGTTTTGATCCAGCTTTGTTTGGTAAGGAACTTGAAAAAGCGGTAAAAATGCTTTTACCTTACGAAATAGAAGAATTAGCTAAATGGTTCTTTAGTTTTACCAAAGGAAAACCAGAACTTAGAAAATGTGAAATCTATTTAACCGTATAAATAAAAAAGGGAACTATTAGTTCCCTTTTTTATTTGTCGTTTTCATTGACTTTGTAAGTAAAGTTAGTGAAATAAAAGTTAAAATTGCATTTCATCGATTTTATTTGCTTTTTAACGACAAAAAGTAATAAATTTATAATGAGTTCTTAAGTCAATTGTTTCATTATTAAGCAAAGTGAGTATGCCCCGAATGATTTACGATTACACCAAAAACGTACTTGAAAAAGTTAGCTTTGACATTAAACTTTTTACAAAAGAGTTAAAGAAAGCTGTTAGAAATTTACTTCCTTATGAACTAGAACATCTAAAAAAATGGCTGTTGTATTTCACAAGTGAAAAACCAGAATTGAAACAATGTATTCACATTGTTGATGTCTAACTTAACAGAAAAAACGTGAACTTAAAAGGAGCTATTTAGCTTCTTTTTTATTTTTTATGTAATGGACTTATAATTTCTACATTCTGGAAAGCGATTGCTCCTCTCAATACTCCCGAAATTACATTTCTTAAAGCGTCTATAATATGAATTTTTAATTCGTTCTTTGGGAAAATTAAACTCACTTCCCTTGAAGGTTTAGGATCTGAAAAATGACGAAGCTTAGTTTTTTCTTTATCATTAAAATCTAATGTGTGTAAGTAAGGCAGTAATGTCATTCCTAAGCCTTCATCAGATAGTTTAATTAGAGTTTCAAAACTTCCACTTTCTATTTGAAATTTATTTTCGCTAGACTGAGATTTACTTTTGCAAATATTCAAAATACCTTCTCTAAAACAATGACCGTCTTGTAAAAGTAAAATTTCATCAACATTTAAATCATCAACATCAAGTTCTTTTTTTTCAAATTTAGCATGACCTTCAGGAATATAAACCATAAAAGGTTCATAGTATAGAACTACTTCTTTAATTTTCTCTTCTTCAAGAGGTGTAGCAGCGATGGCTGCATCTAAATGTCCGTTTTTTAATTTTGTGACTATTTCAGCAGTGTTTAATTCCTCTATAATTAGCTTTACTTTTGGATACTTTTTGATAAAATTATTCAAGAACATTGGCAATAGAGTAGGCATAATGGTTGGAATTATCCCTAATCGAAATTCTCCACCAATATATCCTTTTTGTTGATCTACAATATCTTGGATTCTATCAGCTTCATTTACAATGTTTTTTGCTTGAGCTACAATTTTTTGACCAACTTCAGTGAGCTGAATCGGTTTTTTACTTCGGTCAAAGATTACGATGTCAAGTTCTTCTTCTACTTTTTGAATTTGCATACTCAAAGTAGGTTGTGTAACAAAACATTTTTCGGCTGCAAGAGTAAAGTTTTTGTATTCGGCAACTGCCAAAACATATTGTAATTGAGTGATAGTCATTTATAATAAAATTTTATTCAAATATAAAAACAATAAGAAAAACTTATTACATGTTTTTGTCTAAATTTTCGTTAAAAGCCGAAGGAAGTAGTTGTGGTATGAATTTTATTAGAATAGGTAATAGTAAACTTCCTCCAGGAACAAGAAAGATTGTTAGTGACGGAATACTTTTACAGATGTCAAGAATTTGATTTCTAACTTTTTTCTTTTCTTCTGGAGTTAATTTTTCTGTAGCCGATTTACGTAAAAGTGTCATTAACTCTTTACTTTGTGAAATCTCCAGAAGCAATCTAGTTTTATTTCGCTGTACCAGTGTTTGTACATTTGAAGTTGTTTGATCGTAGAAATGCTTAACTGGGTTTGAATAATTAAAATAAGGAATTGATGACTTGTTTTCGGTCAAAAAAGTATTCATATCGGTGATGCTACTTTCAACAAAATCTGCAGAAATTTTTAGTTCTTTGGCTAGATCAAATAAAAAGTTCTTTTCAGAGCTTTCAATTTGTCCATCATTCCAAAGTGCCATATTTGCTATATCAATCAGATAATAACGCTCATAATCGTCATCTAAATAGGAAAAATCGATATTTTGCAACGAAGTTTCTTTAGCCGATTTTTCAAATTTTGAATAACGTACCGACGATTCAAATAATTTTTGAAGCAAATCATCATAGTTTGATTTGGTTTCTTTAGTATTCAACGCTATTGAAACCACACTTACAATAATTTCTTCAATCTTTTTTAGATACTTTTTAGGAAAGCTTTCTGTTTCAATAAAACGTTTAAAAGCCAATACATCAATAAAAAGCAAGGCATTCGTCAAGATATGCGAAAAGTTTTTACTTATAATATTGTCATTCGTTTTAATTCTATTAGCAATGATTTTTTCAAGTTTACTTTCCGGTGAATCTGTTGGAAGAAAGATATCTAAAAGGCCTGAGTTTTTTGGATGTAACTCTTTGTAGAAAGCCACACATTTTTGAACGAATTCTTCAGAATTAGCATTGGCAATTTGGAAAACACCAAATAGAGAGTTTAAAAGTGCTATTTTAGAAATTTCCTCGGTTGTTAAACCTTTGGTTTCTATTTTTTTGGTTGTTACAAAATGGGTAGCATAACCAACTAAAAAGCCTGTTTTCCTTGTGGCTACATAAAAACTTTCAAAGTCATATAAGTTAAATTGCTCTTGTGAGTTTTGCTCAAAGAAAAATTTGTCTACCCAACCATGTGCCGAAGGATTAATCATGAAGCAAATGCTGCTACTTTTTCTTCTCGTCTCTGTAAATGAATGTAAAAAAAGAAACTATAACAAATATATTCTAATGTAACCTAGCTAACATTTTGGCTGCTCGAAACTAAATAATTTTGATAGTATAAATCTTTACGTTATGAATAAGTATTTGTTAATCTTAGTGGCCTTGTTCATGTTATCATGTGAAAAAGAAGGCGAATTGACTCGAAAAGAAAATAATGTCTCGATTCTTGAAGGAGCTGTTTTAAAATACACAGGTAGTTTTGTGCCTACTTCAGGTATTAATGCCACCGGAATGGTGAAAGTGTATTTTGATAATGGAGGACATAAGTTAGAAATCGAAGATGCAAATGTATCTTCTGGTCCAGATTTAAAAGTTTATTTGTCAAAATCTGATACTCCATCTCAATATGTTAATCTCGGAAATTTTGCTGGAAACGGAAATAGTGTTTATTCAATTCCTTCTGAAACCGTAATAACAGATTATCCGTATGTACTTATACATTGTCAACAATACAATCATTTGTATGCAGTTGCTAAACTTAATTCAAACTAGTTACCTGAAATAAATAATATGATTAAGAATTTTAAAAATATAATTTTCATGTTGATGGTTTTTTATCTTCAACAGATATCAGCTCAGGGCTGTAGTGATGCCGGATTTTGCTCTGTAGGAAACTCATTTAAAGCTGCTACTACTGAAAAAAAGAACTTGATTGAAATTGGAGGTGTTTATGGAATTGGGGAAGAAGATGTTACCATTTTTTCACCCTATGCTAGTTATACACGTTTGTTTTCAGACAAATTTGCTGTAAATGCTAAATTAACTGGAACGGTTGCTAATGGTAGTTTTGGCACAAGAAGTAATGTTGGAGATGTTTTCTTGACTGGAAATTATAAATTCAATCCTGATGCCAATAATTTAAAATGGTCAGGTCTTTTAGGAGTAAAAATTCCTTTAACATCAGGTAATGATAAAATAAACAATGTTTCATTGCCTATGCCGTATCAATCCAGTTTGGGAACTTTTGATATTATTGGAGGGCTTGAAGCTAGCGTGAAAAAATGGGATTTCAATGTAGCTGCTCAAATTCCTTTACATGACAATAAAAACTCTTATTTATCAGCTTTGTCACCCACAGATAAATTTGAATCAACCAATTTGTTTCACCGTAAATCGGATGTGTTGTTTAGAGCTACCTATCGAATTTTATTATTAAATGAAAAGCTTTCTTTAAAACCTAATATGTTGTTTATATACCATTTAGGAAATGACTCTTACGTTAATCAATTTGGAAACAGCGTTGAAATAGCAAATTCTGACGGATTAACAATCAATGGAAATGTAATCGCCAATTATAAAATAAGCGCCAATAGTAGTATTGAGACTTCTATCGCAACTCCTTTTGTAGTTCGCGAAGTTCGACCTGATGGTTTAACAAGAGCTTTTACTTTAGGAGTATCATTTAAGCAAGGCTTCTAATAAGAATACTTTCTTAATCATTTGTTAAAGCACTACAGACATGTAATATAGCTTACAAATTGGATTTTAAAAGAGATATACATTAGTAGTATAATTTAAAATAGAAGAAAATATGTTAGTTAAGTTTTTAAAGATGAGTTGCTTTGTTTTTTTATTGGGACTTGTAATGCCTTTGCAAGCTCAAAATGTAGCAAAACATAAGTACTACTCTCATACAGACGAAAAAAAGCTTCATTTATCAGATGCTGAATGGAAGGCTATTTTGCCTGAAGATGTATACTTAGTGTCTAGAAAAGCCAATACAGAAGCGGCTTTTACAGGGAAATATTGGAATTATACTGGTAAAGGAACCTATTATTGTGCCGCTTGCGGATACACACTTTTTCGTTCTGATGCTAAGTTTGCGAGTTCATGTGGATGGCCAAGTTTTTTTGAGCAAGTAAATAAAAAAAGTATCGTGTTTAAAGAAGATAAATCCTATGGCATGAATAGAGTAGAAGCATTGTGCGGAAGATGTGGAGGACATTTAGGGCATTTGTTTGACGATGGTCCAGAGCCTACAGGTAAACGTTACTGTATGAATTCGGTTTCGTTAGATTTTGAGCCAGATATGAAACCAAAAAAGAATTAAGATGAAAAAGTTACTGTATTTAATGGCGTTTCTTCCCGCTGTACTTTTTGCGCAACAAGCAAAACCAAAAATGGAAACGATTACTTTGGGCGGAGGTTGTTTTTGGTGTATCGAAGCTGTTTTTGATGGTCTTGACGGAGTTATTTCTGCGGAATCTGGATATTCTGGTGGAAGTATTAAAAATCCCACGTATGAAGATGTTTCTACCGGAACGACTGGTTTTGCCGAAGCGGTTCAGATAAAGTATGATCCTAGTAAAACGAATCTAGACGAAATTTTTAAAGTATTTTTCACGGTTCATGATCCTACACAATTGAATGGACAAGGGGCAGATAGAGGTTCTCAGTATCGTTCGGTAATATTTTATGCAAATGAAAATCAAAAAAAAGTAGC
>CBFHBH010000012.1:0-15889 GCA_965653735.1 uncultured Flavobacterium sp.
GAAGTAAATGATGGAACGTCAACAGGTTCAAACAGTTTTTCTTCAGGAGAAATCATTGAATCGTATTCACCAGTTGATGGACAATTAATTGGAAAAGTAAAAACTACAACTGCTGCAGATTACGAAAAAGTAATCAAAAGTGCAGAAGAAGCTTTCAAGGTTTTCAGAGCAATCCCAGCACCACAACGTGGAGAAATTGTTCGTCAATTTGGAAATAAATTAAGAGAATTAAAAGAGCCTCTAGGAAAGTTAGTTTCTTATGAAATGGGTAAATCTTTACAAGAAGGTTACGGAGAGGTTCAAGAAATGATTGATATCTGTGATTTCGCAGTAGGTTTATCTCGTCAGTTAAATGGACAAGTAATTCCATCTGAGCGTCCAGGTCACGTTATGCGTGAGCAATGGCACCCAATAGGAATCGTTGGAATTATTTCTGCTTTCAATTTCCCAGTAGCAGTTTGGTCTTGGAATACCGCTTTAGCATGGATTTGTGGTGACGTTTGTGTATGGAAAGGTTCTGAAAAAGCGCCAATTTGTACTATCGCTTGTCAAAATATCATTGCAGATGTATTAAAAGCAAATAACTTGCCGGAAGGAATTTCTTGTATTGTTAATGGAGATTACAAAGTAGGGGAAATGATTACTACTGACACAAGAATTCCACTAGTATCTGCAACAGGTTCTACTAGAATGGGAAGAATCGTTGGCGCTAAAGTAGCAGAACGTTTTGGAAAATCTTTACTAGAATTAGGTGGAAACAATGCAATCATCATTACTCCTACTGCTGATTTAAAAGTAGTTGTTCCTGGAGCGGTTTTCGGAGCGGTTGGTACAGCTGGACAAAGATGTACTTCTACTCGTAGATTAATCATCCACGAATCAGTTTATGATACAGTTCGTGACGCGATTGTTGATGCTTACGGACAAATTAAAATTGGAAATCCTTTAGATGAGAAAAACCATGTGGGTCCACTTATCGATAAAGATGCGGTTAACACATATTTAGCAGCTATTGAAAAAGCGAAAGCAGAAGGAGGAAAGGTATTAGTTGAAGGAGGTGTATTATCTGGAGAAGGGTACGAATCGGGGTGTTATGTAAAACCAGCTATTATTGAAGCAGAAAATCATTTTGAAATTGTGCAACACGAAACATTTGCTCCAATTTTATACTTAATGAAATACAGCGGAGAAGTTGAAAATGCTATTGAGTTACAAAATGGTGTTGCTCAAGGTTTATCTTCTTCAATTATGACAAACAGTATGAAAGAAGCAGAGAAATTCTTATCATTCGCAGGATCTGACTGTGGAATTGCTAACGTAAATATCGGAACTTCTGGTGCTGAAATTGGTGGTGCTTTCGGTGGTGAAAAAGAAACAGGTGGCGGACGTGAATCGGGTTCAGATGCTTGGAAAGTATATATGAGAAGACAAACTAATACGGTTAATTACTCAGATCAATTACCTTTAGCTCAGGGAATTAAATTTGATCTATAATCAATAAAGGAAATATTTTATATAGGAAAGCAACCTCAAAAAGGTTGCTTTTTTATTTTTTAAAATTTAAAACTGTATTTTTTTGTAATAAAAAAGTCATTCACCGAGTTTAGAAACCTTTAATCGAAAACTCAAACCAAAATCATTTTTTGTTTAATGAAATGATTAATTTAGTTTCATAAAACAAATACCACAACCCAATTTGTTGAAAAATCTATTCTGAAAACAGAATTAAATTGCAGTAAGGAAATGCATTTAATTTCAGTAATTTACTTCTGTTAGGCTACAAACTCTACATTCAGAATAGGTCCATTTTTCAAGCTTTTTACTTTTTTTATTTTACTAACCAAACAAATAGGCTATGAGAAAAATTACTTTCTTTCTAGTATTGCTATGTGGTATTTTTTGGGGTTATGGTCAAGATTGTAGTATCCAAAAATTATTATCAAACGATGTTTCAATATGTTCAGGACAAGGAACAACGATAACATTATTTAGCAGCGAGTTAGGCGTTTCATACCAACTTAGAGACGCCTCAAATAATCCAATAGGTTTTCCAGTTATTGGAACGGGTGGTAACATTAATTTTACAGCATCACCTACATCAACAACAACATATAATGTCATTGCAGGATTATGTCCTTCTGCCTATCTAGATACAGTAACGGTAACAGTTTATCAACCTTCTGTGGGAGGAAATGTAACAGTTTCTGCGGCTGGCGTTACTCCTGTTGTAACTGTAAATACAATTTGCCACTTAGGTAGTGGTTGGCTGTATTTAAGTGGTCATACAGGGAATGTTATCCGCTGGGAAAGTTCAATAGATGGAGGAAATACTTGGGTATCTATTGCAAATACAGCAACAAGTTATAATTATACTGGATTAAACGATACTACTATTTTTAGAGCAGTTGTGCAAAACGGGACATGTGCTATTACTTATTCAAGTACTTCAGTAGTAGTGGTTATACCTAATATTAAACCAACTGTTGTAGCTATGCCTGGAACTATTTGTGCTGGAGAAAGCTCTACGCTAACAGCACTTAGTGGCTATGCTACTAGTCAAGGAGTGGCAACTGGTGGAGCATTTAGTTATGCTAATCCGGATGGATGGGAAGTAGATGGAAATCCTAAT
This sequence comes from uncultured Flavobacterium sp., assembly GCA_965653735.1. Taxonomy (GTDB): domain Bacteria; phylum Bacteroidota; class Bacteroidia; order Flavobacteriales; family Flavobacteriaceae; genus Flavobacterium. Next base: position 2,630 of record CBFHBH010000012.1, read on the forward strand.
GGTTTAAATGCTGGAGGTAGTAATACAAAACCTACTGGTTTTAGATTAACAACTTCTAATTCAGGAACATATTCAGGAATAACTTACACTTCTTCGGGTAAATTTGCTATTGCACATGGAGCAGTAGATTCAGAAATGGAAACACCAATATTCAATAGTTTTGGATTGGCTACATTTACAATTCAATTTAACCATGCTTTTAATTTAACTGCAGGCGCCACAGCTAAAGTGTGGTTGTCACTAGATGGTGGAAACACTTATAATATTCTTTTGTCCAGTTATGCAGGATCAATGACAAGAACGCCATACAATAATTTTCCTCTAGAAGTTATAAATTTAAATAACTATATAGGACAACCTAATTTGAGAGTTAAATTCAGTTTTCATGGTCTTTTAAACAGTTCATGGGCAATTGATAATATAGGAATTCCTGAAACACCAACAGGATTAACAACACAATGGTTAGATCAAAATGGTAATATTTTAGTGTCTACAAGTTCTGTAAGTTCAGGAATGACAGTAACACCTCCAGTAACTACTACTTATTATGTTGTTTCATACATTAATGGATGTACTAGTTATGGTCCAGAAGGAACAGCAGAAATAAAAGTCATTGTGAGACCAAGACCAACAGCAAGTATTGGTCCTTCACAATATGTTTGTAAAGGTGATAGTGCTACTTTAAGTATTACTCTTACTGGAACAGCGCCATGGAATATTACTTATACTAATGGTTCTACAACTACAAACGTCACTACATCTAGCAATCCATATAATTTTACATTGACTAATTTATTAGCAAATGTTACTTATTCAGTTACAGCATTGAGTGATAAAAATTGTACTGCAAAACCAAGCGATTTGACGGGTAGCGCAGTTTTAACAGTACTGAATGGGACAAAAGGACTTTGGACTGGTGTGCAGAGTAATGATTGGTTCGATTGTAAAAACTGGGCCGGAGGTGTGCCAACAGCAGTCGATGATGCAGTTATTCCTAACGGATGTGTAAGAATGCCTGTTATAGATAGAAATAGCATATATGCTCCAGAAGATAAAATTGCAATTTGTCGTGATATAATAATTGCAAATGCAGCTTCACTTACTATGCTTGATAATTCTTTATTACATATTAAAAGAGATTGGAAAAACAGTGGAACTTTTATTCCAGGTAAAGGAACTGTTACATTTAATGGAGATGGAGTTAATCAAGTTCAGTTAATAAATTCAGGAATTAAACTTAATGAAGGATTCTACAACCTTACTTTAAATAGTTTAAACACAGCTAAAGGAATTAATTTGCCAAACAACTTTCAATTAACAGTAGCTAACTTATTAACTTTAACTAGTGGAATTTTAAGATTAACAGACGAAGCACAGTTATTACAATTAGGAGATGTGGCAAATCCAATTGATGGTACTGGTAAACTTTTAAGAGATCAGCAAGGAAAGAAAAGTAGTTTCCATTATAACTACTGGTCTTCACCAGTTAGTTTAGATGGTGCAAATTATACAGTTTCGGGTATTTTGAGAGACGGGACAGATGCAGTAGCGAATCCATACAGTCCTGGATTGATTTCTTTTGGAGATGCTTACAACCATGCGGATGGAGCAATATCTACACCAATAAAAGTTAGTAATAGATGGATTTATAAATATACTTTAGCAAGTACAAATTATAATTCATGGCAACTTATAGGCAGTGCCAGTAATGTTAAAATTGGAGAAGGATACACAATGAAAGGAGTGACTGGTACAGCTGCAATTTCAGATGTTCAGAATTATGTATATGCAGGCAAACCTAATAATGGAATTGTAAATTTGGCTATTGGTTTAAATCAAAGTTATTTAATTGGAAACCCTTATGCTTCTGCTCTTGACGCAAATGAATTTATTTTAGATAATATGAGAGATAGTGGAGGTAGAGCTTCTAGTAATAGATTTAATGGTGCGCTATATTTCTATGATAACTTTGGGGGTAATTCTCATTATTTAGCTAATTATGTTGCGGGTTATGCTACTTATACTTTAATGGGAGGTGTTGTAGCAATTTCTAATGACCCGATGATTAATAATAATGGTTCGAGTGGATTAAAAGTGCCTCAAAGATATATTCCGGTAGGTCAAGCTTTTTTTATTAACTCTGTAGTTGATCCAGGTTTGGTCGCAAATAATCCAAATTTAGCTGGAGCAGTTACCGGAGGAAGTATTATTTTTAAAAACAGTCAAAGAACGTTTAAAACTGAGGCATCAGGGCAATCAGTATTTTTTAAATCTGCAAATAACTCATCTAATCAGGTAACAGAAGATGTAAGACCAAGAATAAGATTGCAATATGATTCACCATCAAACATGCATAGACAAATATTAATTGGCGCAGATGCAAACGCAACAATGCAATATGATTTTGGATTTGATGCTGTAATGGCTGACATTAATCCTGATGATATGTATTGGAGTCTTAGCGGAGCAAAACTTGTTATACAAGCTATTCCAGATTTTAATGCAAGTCAAATAATTCCGCTGACTTTAAAAATTACTAACCAAGGAAATAATATTATTAAAATTGCCTCATTAGAGAATATTGCAGATGAACAAGAAATTTATCTTTTTGACGAGGTTGCAGGTATCTATTATAACCTAAGAAGTACAGATTTTTCAATAGTTCTTCCTGCAGGAGAATATAATAACAGATTTTCATTACGCTTCAATAATCAGGCACTTAGTGTTAATGATAATGTATTGAGTGAAGGTGTTTTAGTGTATTATAGTGATCATTATATAAATATCAAAAATCAATCGTATGATATGGTGGTTGGAAATGTACAATTGTTTTCAATATTAGGACAAAAAGTCTTTGAACACAAAGCGGGTAATGAAGATCAAACCAGCATGCAGTTTTCTGTTAGCGGATTGAGTGCTGGTACTTACATCGTAAAAATTACAACAGATAAAGGAATTTTTAGTAAAAAAGTGATTATAGAATAAGTAACATGATTGTAAATTTGGGTTTTAAAAAAAGCGACACCAATTTTGGTGTCGCTTTTGCGTTAGGGATAGAGGCAAGCACCTTGTGCAGCCGATAGCCCGACCATGCCTTGGGCGTGGGAACGCCATTATTTTGTCTTTTTAACGTATTGAGTCAAAATTACAATATGTTGCCCTTCAACTCTCCCTTCAATTTGATCAGGATTGTCCCAAACAAGTTTAATATTATGAACTGCTGCGCCACGTTTAGCAGTGAAATTTGCTCCTTTTACATCAAGGTCTTTGATTAAAACTACTGAATCTCCGTCCTGAAGAATATTTCCGTTAGAATCTTTGTGAATTATTTTTCCTTCATCATCATCATCATTGTCTTCACCAGTTGCTTTTGCCCACTCTAAAGCTTCTTCATCAAGGTACATCATGTCTAGCAAATCGTTCTTTTTTAAACGAGTAAGCATACGCCATGAAACAATTTGAACGGGAAGATGTTCATTCCACATACTGTCCGAAAGACAATGCCAGTGATTGATATCTGTAGCATCTGGATTTTCAATTTGATTAATGCAAGTTGTACAGGCTAAAATTGATTGTTCCAAACTTTCTGTAGTGTTTGGAGCTACATTAAAGACTTTTAAATCGTGCTGAATACCACACAATTCACAAGAAGAATTGCTTCTGTCTTTTAGTTTTTTTTCAATAACACTCATCTTAAAGTATTATAAATTAAAAGACATTCCAATACTCGCGTTGAATTGATTATTGTAATAATCAAATGGATGATCTAGAGTTGAATCGTATTTAGCAATTGGTAGAGCAAACTCAGTATAAACTCCAAAACCATCAGTAAAGAAATATCTTGCTCCTAAATGGGCACCAAAATTTCTTAAACCTAAATCTAAACCAGGATACACATCAAATTTTTCATCTACGTTTATTACATTTCCTAGGTTAGCATTAAAGCGCGCTCTCACATCTGCTCTGTCTCCAAAATTAGGTTTTTCATCCAAAAATTTATTGGCAGACAACATGTATGTGGCTTGGAAACCAAAAGACATATTTTCTCCTATCCCAAAATCTACTGTAGATGTTATGCCAGTACCTCCATCTTGAATATTAGCTCCAACTTGGAACTTAGTATCACCTTTACCTTTAAATGCCTGTGCATTAACAAAACAAGCCGAAGCGAGTAGTAAAATTGTAAAAAGTATCTTTTTCATTGTTAAATATATTTTAGGCAAATATACTAACTAAACTTTAATTTCTTCCGATTTCGTTTGGGTATAGAGTATGCACAGGATCGCTTTGCCAGAATTCCTTCGTGTCAATATCCATAATAGTTAAGGGGCCTTTAAAAGCAGCTCCAGTATCTATATTCCAAACATTGGCTTTATTTATTGGAATGGTTTCATTTATTTGAGTAACAGGAGTATGCCCTATGTATATTTCATTATAGTTTGTAAATCTTTTAGGGTAAAATGGGGAATCTTTTTTTATTGATGAATCTAAAGAAAGTGCCATTTCCCATAAAGTTCTGTCCCAATATAACATTCTTGGAAAATGTTCTGCTGTAACCCCTTTAAGGTTTGTGAATCCGGCATGAACAAACAATCTGTTCTGTTCATCAAGATGATAGTTTTTCAAAGCAATAAGGAATTCTATATGTTTTTCTTTAGTTTTTTGATCTACAGAGGCATACGCTTTTACGGTTGATTCTCCCCCATGATTATACCACATGGGGTTATCATGATTATTTTGTAACCAGTGTAAAACTAATTCATCGTGATTTCCACGTATGAATATACATTTTTTTTGTATCTTTAGTGAAATCATAAAATCCACTAGGTCAGGAGATTCACTCCAGCCATCCAGATAATCGCCTAAGAAAATTAAAGTGTCAGTTTGTGATACTTTTGCTTTTTCAAGAACTTGTTTTAAAGCTCTCAAAGCTCCATGGATATCACCAATAACGAGTGTTCTCATTAAAAGAGTTTTGAAAATTAAATTTACGAAAAAAGCACTAAACAAAAATGCTTATCGAGATCGATTTCTAAAATAATATTTTAACAAAATATACGGAAAAACCGTAAAATTTAAATTTCAAGGGTTTATAATTTTGATAAAATTATAAAGAAAAACCCAAAGAAATTGTTGAATATTTTAAAACTGAAGAGTTATGAAAAAGATCGTGTCACTTATAGTACTTGTTATTTTTATTGCATCATGTTCAAATGATGAAAATGATGAAATGCTTAATAATGAGATTAAGAAAATTGAAGAGAAAGCAGCGATAAATCCTGCATATTTAGCTAAAGATGGTGAAGGTGTTTCGTCCGATATAGATGTTGATACAGTTGTTCCTCCACCGCCACCAATTTATTCTGAACCTGGGGAACTTTGTGAAGGATGCCCTATTGATCCTCCAAAAGGGGGTACAAAACCATAATCAGGTTATTTTATTTGAATATATATTGTAAGTTTGTGAGTATTTATATCACAAATTGTGAAGTTAAGATTTGTAATCTATAAAATTCTAGCCATTATATTGCTTTCATCCTGTAATTCAAAAAATGACAATCAGGAAGAAGGCGATTTGGCTGTTATGGAAATCGATAGTTTATTGACTAAGGCAAATGATTATTCTAAAACTAAAGATGAGAGATATAGACTAACTCAAAAAGTTCACAAGATTTTAGAGAATTATCCTAATTCAAAAAAGGGAAGAGAATATTTTTTCAAATTAGCCGGGAGATACTACAATATTGAGCATTATAAAGATTATTATGATGTTTCCAAAGATGTTTATAAAATGTCTGTCGAGGCACACGATACTACAAATATTGCAAGAGGATTAAACTACATTGCGGATTATTTTTATGAGAAATTCATTACCGACAGCGCTTATTACTATTACAGCAAGTCTGAAAAAATTTATGAAAAAATAAAGGATGATGAAGGATCTACAACGGTAAAGTTTGCTAAAGCTAGAATTTTGTTTTTTGAGAAAGATTTTGCTGGTAGTGAGACTGTAGTAGTTGGGATTTTAAAAAATGCTATTCAAAATAAAAATTACAGACTAGTTTATGAATGTTACTTGACTCTAGGTAATATTTTAGACGGAGTAAGCAATTTTTCTGAGTCTGAAAAATATTATAATAAGGCTTTTAAAACAACTGATTTCTTGAAAAATGAGCCTCAATACCAACTTTTAAGAGGTCAAATTTATAATTACTTAGGAATTTTATATACCAAAAAGGGGGAGTATCAATTAGCAATAAAGTATTTACAACAAGCATTACAATTTGCTGATTTCAAAACATCTGAACCAATATTATATTCTAATTTGATGAACAATTTAGGATATGCTATGGTAAAATCTTCAAATTTAAAAGCGAAAGATTTTCTTGATAATTCATTTAGAATAAGAGATAGTATTGGGTATGGACCAGGAATTGTAACCAGTAAATTGAGTATGTCAGAATACAATTTATTGGAGAAAGATACTGCTTTAGCAATTAAAAATTCTTTATATTCTGCAAAATTTGCACATTCAATCAAGTTGTTTGATGATGAATTAAAAGCACTTAACTTGCTTTCTAAAATTGACCAAAAAAACAAAGTTAATCATATGGAAAGGTATGTAAACTTAACGGATAGTTTGCATAATCAAGAGAGGGTTACTAGAAATAAATTTGCAAGAATAGAATTTGAAACAGACGAAATAATATCTGAAAAAAATGTTATTGAAGAAGAGAAAGACGAAATTTCCAAACAAAGGTGGACAATTTTAGGATTAAGTTCTATTGCACTGGTTTTTGGTTTTATGATTTATACAAATAGAATTCAAAGAGCTAAAAATAGAGAGTTGTTACTTGAACAACAACAGCAAAAAGCAAACGAAGAGATATATCAGTTAATGCTAGATCAACATAATAAAATAGATGAAGGCAGACAAGCAGAAAAGAAGAGAATAGCTCAAGAACTTCATGACGGAATTATGAGTAAATTGACTAGCACAAGATTAAATTTATTTGTTTTGTCAAAAAGAAATGATGAAGAAACCATTAAAAAGTGTATAACTCATATTGATGGTATACAGGAAATAGAAAAAGAAATTAGAGCCATTTCACATGATTTAAATAGAGATATATTTGCTGCAAAAGATAGTTTTAAAGCAATTATTGAAGCTCTTTTTGAAAATCAAAAAAGTATATCTGAAGCTAACTATTCAATAGAAATTGATGATAAAATTTCGTGGGAAAACATTGATAGCGCGACAAAAATGCATTTGTATAGAATATTCCAAGAATCACTTCAAAACATCTACAAATATGCAAAAGCTAAAAATGTAATGGCAAGTATTAACAAAATTGATAATCAAATTGCAATTGAGATAAAAGATGATGGAAAGGGTTTTGATGTCAAAAAAGCTAAAGAGGGAATTGGATTAAAAAATATGAATGCTCGAATAGCAGCAATAAATGGAACGATTACTTTTCAATCAGAAAAGGGAAAAGGAACAACGATAAAAATAAATATACCCGCCTAAAAAAATAATCAAGTGTCTAAACAAGTTAAAATATTAATGGTCGATGATCATCCTTCAATGATTGAAGGTTACAAAATAATTCTTTCGTATAATGATCTTGGATACGAAATTGAAACAACATCTGCGTTTAATTGTAAAGATGCCTATGATATAATAACAAATCCTAGTAAAAAAGATTATTTTGATATTATTTTTCTAGATTATAGCTTGCCCCCTTATGAAGAAAAAAACATCACTAACGGTGAAGATTTAGCTCTATTAGTAAAAAAGTATAGTCCATCAACAAAAATTGTAATACTTACATCTCATATAGAAACACTTATATTGTATGATATTGTAAAAAAAGTAGATCCAAATGGGCTTTTAGTAAAAAGTGACTTTACAGCAGATGAACTTTTAAAAGCTTTCGAGGCAATTGTAAACGAAGAGATTTATAATAGTGCAACAGTAAAAGCAAGTTTAAAAGAATTGCTTTCTAAAGATAATTATTTAGACGATTTTAATCGTCAAATGCTAACATTATTATCACAAGGTATTAAAACAAAAAATCTACCACAACACATGAATTTATCCATGAGTTCTATAGAGAAAAGAAAAGTTCAAATAAAACTTTATTTAGGAATTGAAAAAGGGACTGATGAAGATGTTATTCGAGAAGCTAAAAAGCGTGGGTTGATTTAAATTTTAAAATTAACAAAAAGTATGGTAAATCCGTACTTTTTTTCATTAGTATCAAGCTATTTTTGTTTGCTAAAGTCTTGCCTATGAAAAATTTTTTACCCAATTCTTTTACATATTTCAAAATAGACTTGTTATTAACAACATTAGGCTTATCGGTTTTTTCTATGTTGATTATTAATCTAATAATCACTTTTTTTTCTATTCAAGATTTAATTAAGTATACAGATTTAGAAGAGTTTTCATTAGTAGTAAAAGATGGTTACTATTACGTCAATAGTTATAAAATAGAAGCGTCATTTTCATTTAATATTTTCGGAATAATTTTTCTTTGGATTATTATGATGTGGCACACTTTAAAAACAGTAAATAAAACAATAGCTAGTTTTTTACTATGATTGCATTTATAATTTTTATTGCACAAACTATTAGTTGTCATATTTCATTTTTCTTAAAACTCTTAGGACTTCTTTAAAACTTTCATAAACCTGAGGATATGGTTTTAGATAGTTTTTTGAATCTATTAACCTTTGTTTGGCATTTTCAAATCCGTTTAAGTAGCATATCATAAACGAAGAAGGTAATTGTTGCAAATCTTTAAATTCTCTTTCTGTCAATTCAATCCCTTTTTCCATTTTTGTAATAAGAACTTTATTAGAGTTATATATGTGATGCAACATCTTTTTGTTGTACTGAGGTGGTTCGAATAACATCTGATTTTCAATTTTATAATATCCATTATCAAAAAAAGTAATCGTAACTTTTTCTAAAGGATAATAACTGGTTTTGTCATTTAAGCCCAGAGGGATAAATTCAGTAATAATAAAATTATTGTCATTATATTCTATGGTTACTTCGTCTTGAGCCGAATAGAAAAGCTTTATTTGTTCATTTACCAATTCAATGTCAACCCGAGATAAATAAGTAATATCACGAACCTTTTTTTTATTTCCTGCCCAACAAACGACAAAAAGTTCCTTAAATACTTTATGTTTAGTGTCCATGTCCTTATGACGAACATTAATAAAGTCTAAAACCCCATCGAGAGTATGTGCGATACTGTTTCTTGAATTGTTTTCGATACTTATAACCGATTCAATATTTTGCTTCGAAAAAGGTATTTTGTCTTCTGTTGGTATAGTATTACTGCCTACCCTTACAAATGTGCTATTGGCTAAAATGGTATGAATGCCTTTTTTAAAATATGCAGTTTTATGGTTGGGTTTGATAGTTACTAAACCAACAACCTTGTCTTTAGGTAAGTTTGGAAATGGTATGTTTTCGTATTGGATTTTTGGGGGATTTTCCAAAAAAGCATTTACAAGGTTTTGAATCCTGCTATCATCAAAAAAATCATCACCAACAATTTCGTTGGTTTCATCTTCCACACCTACAACAATATATGAATTATTATTTGGGTTGGAATTGGAAAGAGCACAAATGTGTTTTAAAAACTTTCCTTTACCCTCACGAGTGTGTAAGTTTAATTGACGTTTCTTATCATAAAAACTATTCTCATCATTATGTGCAAGCAAATTTTTAATAAGAAGACGTTTATTGATCATCTAAATGTAGGATTTGAACACTAAATTACGTTTTTTGACGTTAATATACCATTAATTTTTAATCCCAAAACTATGAAAATGAATAAACTAAAATGGATTGGTTTTTCATTATTGCTTTTTACAGCTACTTTTTTTGTAGCTTGTAATGATGATGATGATGACAGCAACAAAACATCTACAGTAAACGTAAGGATGACTGATGCTCCTGGTGATTACGATGCTGTAAATGTTGAGGTTCTAGATGTGATGGTTAAATCCAACTCAAATACTGATGAAAATGGTTGGATAAGTATAGGGACAGCAATTCCTGAGGTTTATAATTTATTAGATTTAACCGGAGGGGTAAATGTTTTATTAGCCGATGGAGCTGTTATTCCATCGGGGAATTTAGGTCAAATACGTTTAATTTTAGGTGACGATAATACTGTTGTTAAAGATGGTGTCACTTATCCTTTAAAAACGCCAAGTGCGCAACAATCAGGGCTTAAACTCTTAGTGAACACTAATCTGCAGCCCGATTTTACTTATGATTTCTTATTAGATTTTGATGTAGAAAAATCTATTGTAGTTGAAGCGGGTGGTTCAGGAAATTACAATTTAAATCCTGTAATTAGAGTGTCCACAATTGCAAACTCGGGAAGTATAAAAGGTGCTGTGACTACAACTCCCGTTGGGGTCCAAGTTTTGGCTTCAGTAATGGTTAATGGAGTTGAAGTTTCGGCTTATACAGATGCTAACGGTAATTTTCAAATAAATGGTATTCCGGCAGGGACATACAGTTTAACGTTAACACCTGATGCAGCTTCAGGTTTGTCAGCCGTGACAATAAGCAACGTTATTGTTGTAAACGGTCAGGCAACAGTTATTGCGCCGCAAGTTTTTCCGTAATTAAAAAATAGTAACAAAAAAGCCTTGAAGATTCAAGGCTTTTTTTATGGAACTTTTGTTCCCATACTTTCAGTCCAAATGGTAAACCAATCTTCTAAATCCATTTGTAGACTTACGGCTTTCAAAGCATTTTTTATTCTGTCTGGATTAGTGGTTCCAATAACTGGGAGTATGCCTGAAGGATGTTTTATAATCCACGATAATAGTATCGTGTCAGTATCTGTATTATATTTTTCGGAAAGTTTTTTTAAACAAAGTCTTAGTCTTTGGGTTTGATTGTTTTCTTCTCTAAAAACGGTTCCTAATGGATTCCAGCTCATTGGTATGATATTGTGTAATTGCATGAAATCTAAACTTCCATCGCTCATTGCTTCATGATGTGTTGCCGAAAATTGTATTTGATTAAAATCTACATTGATACTTTTTTGAATTAATTCGGTTTGTGAAGGAGTAAAATTTGAAAGTCCAAAGCTTTTTATTTTCCCTTGTGATTTAAGTTTGTCAATAGCACTCGCAATTTCATCTGCAACCATCAAAGGACTTGGTCTGTGTAAAAGAAGTACATCAAGATAATCAGTCTGAAGATTTTTTAATGAATTTTCGACGCTCCAAACAATGTATTCTTCAGAATAATCATAATGTTTAATGCCATAATCTCTTTTATCTGAAAGATATTTTATACCACACTTCGAAATTAATTGAATGTCAGAACGGTCAATTTTGCTTTCAGAAAAAGCTTTTCCAAAGTCTTCTTCGGTTGTATGTCCGCCATAAATATCGGCATGATCAAAAGTTGAAATGTGTTCTTGTAAACAACTTTCTATTAGTGAAATAAATCCTTTAGTGTCAAGATTTTTGCCCCATTTTCCCCATGTCATGGTGCCGGCAATAATAGGTGATAATTTAGGTTTCAAAGCGATTTGAATTAGTAGTTCTTAAAATTTGTCAAATATAATCCTAAACAAAGCTTAAAAATAGCCTATTTCTTTAACATTTAACGCATTATTAACAGCATAGCACTAATTTAATTTTCAATTTGCATTGTATTATTTGAAATATTAATTTCACGACCTTAAAAAAAACAACGATGGAAGAAAATACAGCGACTTTAGATATTAGAGCCATTAATGAAAAAATTGAACGCGAGAGTGCTTTTATAGATCTTCTTACAATGGAGATGAACAAAGTAATTGTGGGTCAAAAACACATGATTGAACGTTTACTTATTGGTCTCCTAGGTCAAGGTCATATTTTACTTGAAGGAGTACCAGGATTAGCAAAAACTTTAGCCATCAATACTTTGTCGCAAGCAGTTCATGGTAGTTTTAGCCGTATTCAGTTTACACCAGATTTATTACCTGCAGACGTTGTGGGTACTATGATTTATAATATTAAGCAAAACGAATTCACGATAAAAAAGGGACCAATCTTTGCTAATTTCGTTCTTGCTGATGAGATTAACCGTGCTCCTGCAAAAGTACAATCAGCACTTTTGGAGGCGATGCAGGAAAAACAAGTTACCATTGGTGACACCACTTTTAAGCTAGAAAAACCTTTCCTAGTATTGGCAACTCAAAATCCAGTTGAGCAAGAAGGAACATATCCGTTACCAGAAGCTCAGGTTGACCGTTTTATGCTTAAAACAGTTATCGATTATCCTAAAATGGAAGACGAGCGTTTAGTAATTCGCCAAAATTTAAATGGAGGTTTTGAAAAAGTAAAGCCTGTTGTATCAATCGAGCAAATTTTGCGTGCTCAGGAAGCAGTTCGAGAGGTTTACATGGACGAGAAAATTGAAAAATATATTCTTGATATTATTTTCGCTACACGTTATCCGGAAAAATATAAACTGGATTCTTTAAAACCATTAATCAGTTTTGGTGCATCACCGCGTGGAAGTATCAACTTAGCAAATGCAGCTAAATGTTACGCTTTTATCAAACGTCGTGGTTATGTAATTCCTGAAGATGTTCGTGCTGTTGTACATGATGTATTACGTCACCGTATTGGAATTACTTACGAAGCTGAGGCAGAAAATATCACTTCTGTAGAAATCATTAATAAGATTGTAAACGAAATCGAAGTACCATAGAAAGTGATTAGTCAAAAGCCATTAGCCACGAGTGCTATTGCCTATTGCCTATTGCCTATTGCCCTTAGAATATGGAAACCAAAGATTTACTTAAAAAAGTTCGTAAAATAGAGATAAAGACCCGAAGACTGAGCGATCATATCTTCTCGGGAGAATATCATACATCCTTTAAAGGACGAGGAATGACTTTTTCGGAAGTGCGCCAGTACCAGTTTGGTGATGATGTGCGTGCAATCGATTGGAACGTTACTGCTCGCTATAACGAACCATATGTAAAAGTTTTTGAAGAAGAACGTGAATTAACCATGATGCTCATGGTTGATATTTCAGGTTCCGAAAGTTTTGGTACTAAAAGTCAATTAAAAAGTGAAATCGTAACCGAAATTGCTGCAACTCTGGCCTTTTCTGCGACTCAAAACAATGATAAAATTGGGTTGATTTTATTTTCAGATCAAATCGAATTATATATTCCTCCTAAAAAAGGAAAATCGCATGTGTTGAGAATC
>CBFHBH010000013.1:0-15435 GCA_965653735.1 uncultured Flavobacterium sp.
CCCTCAAACAAGAACAATTGGATTTAATGTTAATGTAACATTCTAAAATTAAAAATTATATGAAAAAATTAAAATATGTATTACCGATTGTAGCATCATTATTGCTATTTTCATGTGATGATTATTTGGATGTTAATACATCACCAAATAATCCACAGCTAAGTCAACTTACTCCAGATTTGACATTGGCTAATGCACAAACAGGACCATACAGAACATTGACTAGAACTATGAACAGACTAGGAAATTTCTTTATGAACAACTGGGGTATGAATGTTAACTCTTTTGCGGCTACTAGTCCACAAGAATTTTCATTAGCTCTTGATAATGCTTTCTACAGTGGTATTTGGGATGGTTTGTATACTTCTACAGCTAATTTATCAAACATCATTAATCATGAAGCTCCTAACTATGAGAATCATAAGGCTATTGCTAAAATTTTAAAAGCTTATTATTTTCAGTATTTAGTGGATATTTACGGAGATGTTCCTTACTTTGGTGCACATCAAGGTGCTTCAAATACAAGTCCTAAGTATGATGATGATCAAGTGATTTATAGAGATTTAGTAGTTCAGATTGAAGATGCTATCAATATGATTAATACGCCTGGAGCTAAAGCAGTAGGTAGCGAAGATGTTGTTATGCATGGTAATATGGATCAATGGAAAAAGTTTGCTTATACTTTAAAATTGAGAATTTTATTGAGACAAGCTAACCTTGCACAAACTGATGCTGCAACTCAAACGTATTTAAATGATGAGTTCGCAGAATTAGCTGGTGTTACTTTCTTAGATGCTAATGCTACTATTAACCCAGGTTATTCAAACGGAAGTGTTAGCCAACAAAATCCTTTCTACTCTTTAATGTATCAAGTTGATGGTACTACTGAGAATAATGAGTTTAGATTTGTTAGAGCTTCTAAATACATGGGTGATAAGTTAAACTCTTCTCCTGTAGATCCAAGAAGAGGTAGAATCTTTGGTTTAGTTGGTGGTACTGTACAAGGTGTTTTACAAGGAGACTTAGCCGTTGTTAACGGTGGTACTGCTCCTGCCAGTATTTCTCCACTTGGAACAGGAATTGTTACTAGTTCAAGTCAAAATGGTTATATGATGTTATTGTCTGAAAGTTTGTTGTTACAAGCAGAAGCAGTTCATAGAGGTTATTTAACAGGTAATGCACAAACTTTATTCGATCAAGCAATTAATGCTTCAATGGCTCAGTTAGGAGCTACTGCTGGAACTTATGTTGCTGATGTTAATTTAATTGTTGGAAAAGGTTACGGTGCTATTGGTGCTACTTCAGCTCAACAAATTGAAGCTATCATGTACCAAAAGAATATTGCTCTTCAAGGAGGTATTAATGCAATGGAGTCTTTTATCGAGTATACTAGAACTGGTTTAATTGATGCTATTCCATTAGCAATTAATGGAGTTACTAAAGCTAACAAACCAAGAAGATTATTATACCCAACTTCAGAGCTTGTTGGTAATACAGCAAACGTGCCAGCTCAAACTGTAAACTCTGTGTTTACAACTGGTCCTTTCTGGAAAAACTAATTTTAAAAAACTTAAATTATGAAAAAGATAATTTTATTATTGGCAGTTGCTGTTGCAAGTATATCTTGTGATGATGACATTAGACCAGATCACGAATTTACTACAAGTGCTAAAGCTGTAGGATTTGGTAAAGAATTTGCTGACGTATCTTATTTTGCAGATCAAGGTCAAGTTCAAAAAGATTTTCCAGTTGATGTAATTGGTGGAGGTGATGGTATGCCATTCTCAAGCGATACTCAGGTTTCATACGAAATCGATCCTTCGTCTACAGCTACTGAAGGTGTTGAATTCGATTTCATTGATAACACCGGTAAAGTAAATATTCCAGCTGGTCAAACATTTGGTAACTTTAGTATTTTAGTGAATACAGGAAGTTTAAATCCTACTCAAAAAACTGAATTAATTGTTAATTTAACAACTTCTACAAATGGAGCAATTGTTTCTGACAACAATAAACAATTCAAAATCATTTTTGTAGGTTGTCAATCTCAAGTAGGTGGAGCTCCTTATACAGTAACTGTTACAAGAAATGATGGTTTAGTTAGAGTTTATACAAATGAAGTAATTTATACAACAGCTGTTAATAATTTTAAAACTACAACTACTGCAACTTATGCCGCTGGAACTATTGCTCCAGATCAAGGATATAACTTTACAGATATTTGTGGGGACATTACAATTCCTAATCAAAATTTAGCACAAGGTACTTACTCAAATACGGTAACTGGTACAAATTCATATAATGGTAATGATGGTGTTGTTAATTCAATCAACAATTTCCAAACTAAATATGAAGTAAGTTTTGCAGCTGGACCACGTCAGTATGTAAATAATTACGTGAGATAATATTTAATCTTTTAAAAGATAACAAAATGAGATATAAAAATTTTATTGCTGCTTTTGCATTGCTTGGATTATTATCTTCATGTAATGATGATGATGAAATTACAGATAGAAATGTGAAGCCAATTGTAACTGCTGACCACACTGCGTTTACAGTTACTGAAGGGGATGTTATAACAGTAACATTAACAACAAATACTCCATATAAAACAAGTATGGATTTCAAACTAGAATTAGTTGGAGGTTCGGGAAGCTTTAGAGATTATACATGTAGTGGTATAGAAACTGAAGAAGGTGACGGTTTAGGATTGATCGGTCACAGAATCGTTTTCCCAGCGTATGCAACTTCTCATACTTTTACTATTACTCCTGAGTTTGATGTTTATGCAGAAGGTGCAGAGACTTTCCAATTCAAATTAACTAGTGACGGTAACGGTAGAGGTTTAGTTGCTGATAATTCACAAGACATTAGTGTTTTAGTTAACGATAAAACTTCTGCCGATTTTTGGATTAACTTAGATTTCCAAGGAAATACTACTGATAGACATGGTAATATTCATGCAGGGGAATTTAAAGATAATGCTGCTACTCCTGCAACTCACGCATTTTGTGATGTAGATCTTGATTTAGAGGTTTATGATACAAATGGTAATATTATTGCTGATAGTTACAGTAGCTGTCCAGAAAATATCGTTTTACCAGCGTCTACACCTGACGGAACATATTTTATTGTTCCAAGTTTCTGGTCAACAAATGGTATTACGGTAGCTAATTCAACTATCATTCCAACAGTTTTAACTTCTGGTAAACCAGGTTATTTCTCTGATAAATTAGATATGACTGGATTATTTGACGTGAAAGTTGGCGGATACCAACAAACTAATGACCCAGATGCTTACCAATTAGTAAGAGAATTAGTGAAGTCAGGTTCTACTTGGACTTTAAAAGATGCTAACACTGGTGATGTTTTAGGAACTGGAAAATATGCTTCAGTTTTAAACGCTATCAAAGCTAAAAAAAATAAGAAAAAATAATTCTTATTAAATATTAAGCCCCGCTTTATGCGGGGCTTTTTTTTTGTTTAATAGAAATAATAATTTCAAATGTGTATTTTTGCAATTCACTATTGTATATGAAATACTTTTTAATAACATTATTTCTTTTCTTTTTTTCTGCTAGTTATTCGCAAGACGATGAATTAGTAAAACAAGATTCTACAAAAAGAAAATCACTTCGTGAAGGACCTAAGGAAGCTCCAAAGGCGAAACACGATCAGTACAAAATCATTACTTTGCTAAAGGATACAGTCTATGTTGATACCTCTTTAACAATAAAAAAGGAATATGCTTTCAATTATCTTAGGAAAGATAATTTTGGATTACTACCTTTTGCAAATGATGGTCATACATATAACACTCTAGATTATGGTCTTGTTTCTTATTCAAGTTCACTGCCTGAATTTGGATTTAAAGGGAAGCTCTTTAGTTATTTAGGAGTTAATGATATTAAATATTATTCGGTTGCAACTCCATTAACTGAATTGTATTTTAAAACTGTTTTAGAACAGGGACAAAGCTTAGATGCTTTTGTGACATTAAACACATCTCCAAATCTTAATTTTTCAATCGCCTATAAAGGATTACGTTCTTTAGGAAAGTATATTAATAATCTTTCTAGTAATGGTAATTTCAGATTCACAACTAGTTATTTTACTAAAAATAAACGCTATGTTGCAAATTTGCATTATACAGGTCAAGATTTAATGAACAAAGAAAATGATGGGATTGTAGACTTATCTAATTTCGAATCTGGAAATTCCGAATTCACAGATCGTTCAAGGTTAGAAGTGAATTTAACAGATGCTTCAACTATGCTTAAAGGCAAGAGATATTTTATTGATCATAGTTTTCGAATCAACAAGAACGATAATGCCAATAATGTCTTATTAGAGCATCAGTTTAGTTATGAAACAAAATTTTTTGAATTCAAAATGCCAACCAAAATAGAGCGTTTTGGCCCAAGCTATGTGAATTCAAATTATAATGATCTAACCAAGAGTAATGTAATGTACAATAAACTTGGTGCTACATTTAGTAATTCAGTAATCGGAAAGTTTAACTTTTTTGTTGAGAATTTCAAGTATAATTATTTCTATGATCGTTATATAGTTTCTGGAAGTCAAGTGTTAATTCCAAACACTAATAATGAAAATCTTAATGCTGTTGGAGGAAAGTATTTCTATAATAAAAATAAAATTCATGGATACGCTTTGTTTTCTAAAGCTATTTCAAAACAAACATTCTCTACTTTAGATATTTCATTAAAGTATAAATTCAACGATGAAAATCATTTCTCAGCTCAATATCTAAACTTAAGTAAAGTCCCAGATATGAATTATACATTATATCAGAGTGATTTTGTTAACTATAATTGGAAAAACAGCTTTGATAATGAAAAAATTAATACTTTAAAAGTTGATGCTACAACACAATGGGGTTCTGCTCAAGCGCAAATATCGACTCTGACTGACCATTTATACTTTAGTGATGATTCTACTACTTCTGATGTAATTTTACTTTCGCCAAAGCAATATAAAGGGACAATTGGCTATTTTTCGATTAAGTTAGGAAAGGAATTTAAAGTTGGAAAATTTGCTTTAGATAACACAGTTTTATATCAGCAAGTAAGTCAAAATGATGCTATTTTAAATGTTCCAAAAATCACAACCCGTAATAGTTTGTATTACTCTGACAAGTTGTTTAAAAAGGCTATGTTTTTGCAAACTGGTTTCACATTTCAATATTTTACAGAATATTATGCAAACGCATACAATCCGCTAATTGCTGAATTCTATACACAAAACACAACTAAAATTGGAAATTATCCTCTAATCGATTTCTTTGTAAACGCACGCGTTCAACAATGTCGTATTTTCTTAAAAGCAGAGCATTTTAATGCCAGCTTTACAGGGCGCGATTATTATGCTGCGCCAAACAACCCTTATAAAGATTTTGTTATCCGTTTTGGATTAGTGTGGAATTTCTTTCAGTAATTATGGCGTGACCCTGCCTTTGGCACGGTCGGGCTGTTCGCAGTACAAGGTACTCGCTACCATCCCTCACGCAATCAGCTTGATTTCTAAAATCAATTACATTTTTTTACCTTTGTAATAACAAAAAACAATTATAATGCAATACGCAAAAAACATATTAGAAACTATCGGAAACACTCCTTTAGTAAAATTAAATAAAGTTACTGCCGAAGTTGATGCTTTAGTATTGGCTAAAGTGGAGACTTTTAATCCAGGAAATTCTGTAAAAGATAGAATGGCTGTAAAAATGATTGAGGATGCAGAAGCCGATGGAAGATTAAAACCAGGAGGAACAATCATTGAAGGTACATCTGGTAACACGGGAATGGGATTGGCACTAGGGGCTATTGTAAAAGGTTACAAATTAATTTGTGTAATCTCTGATAAACAATCAAAAGAGAAATGTGATATTCTGAGAGCAGTGGGAGCTAAGGTAGTTGTTTGTCCTACAGACGTAGAGCCAACTGATCCACGTTCATATTATTCAGTTTCTAAAAGATTAGCTGAAGAAACACCAAATTCTTGGTATGTGAATCAATATGATAATCCAAGTAATGCTGTAGCACACTATGAACAAACTGGTCCAGAGATTTGGGAACAAACAGAAGGTAAGATAACACACTTTGTAGTTGGTGTTGGTACTGGAGGAACAATTTCAGGTGTTGCTAAATATTTAAAAGAAAAAAATCCAAACATCAAAATTTGGGGAATTGATACTTATGGGTCTGTATTCAAAAAATACCACGAAACAGGAATTTTTGACGAGAACGAAATCTATACTTACATCACTGAGGGTATTGGTGAAGATATTTTACCTAAAAACGTTGATTTCTCTTTAATTGATGGTTTTACAAAAGTAACCGATAAAGACGCTGCTGTTTACACGCGTAAAATAGCATTAGAAGAAGGGATTTTTGTTGGTAATTCAGCAGGAGCTGCTGTAAAAGGCTTAATTCAGTTGAAAGAACATTTTACAAAAGACGATGTTGTGGTGGTTTTATTTCACGATTCAGGAAGCCGTTACGTTGGAAAAATGTTTAACGACGATTGGATGCGCGAACGCGGATTCTTAGAAGAAGAAGTAACAAAAGCAGAAGATCTTATTAAAGAGCATATTGATAAGCCGCTAGTAACAGTTAGAACTGAAGAGTTAGTATCTCATGCCATTGAGAGAATGCGTAAATACAAAATTTCTCAAATTCCGGTTGTAGACGTAAATGGTTTTGTGGGTTCAGTAGATGAATCTGATTTGTTCCAAAGTTATATTACAGACAAAAACGTTGCAGACAAGCCAATAAGAGAAGTTATGGGTAATCCATTCCCTGTGGTTTCTTTAGGAACGGCTGTAGAAGAAGTTTCTAAACTAATAAATAAAGACAATCAAGCAGTTTTGGTAGATCTTGGAAAAGGTAAGTTCCATATCATTACTAAACACGATATAATTAATTCGATAAAGTAAAGCTTTAAGAAATTAAATTTTAAATCCTACAAAATTTTGTAGGATTTTTTTTATATTTACATTTCTATACAAGCCATGCAAGAAGAATTTTTACACCACATTTGGCAATTCCAAAGAATGGATACTTGCTCTCTCAGGACTACTCAAGGTGATGAAATTCAGGTTGTCAAACCAGGTTCATACTTAAAATCGAGTGGTCCTGATTTTTTTAATGCTCAATTGATTATTGCAAATCAAAAATGGGCAGGAAATATCGAGATTCATCAAAAATCATCCGATTGGTATTTGCACAATCACCAAGTAGACAATAATTATGATAATGTCATACTACATGTTGTTTGGGAACATGATGTTGATGTTTTTAGGAAAGATAATTCTGTAATTCCTGTTTTAGAGCTTTCTAAGTTTATTTCTAAAGATGTATTAAATAAGTATAAAGAATTAAAGCAACAAAAGTCTTGGATAAATTGTGAGAATGACATTCATAATGTCTCTGACTTTGTTTTTAAAAACTGGCAAGAGAAACTATATCTTGAACGATTAGAGAAAAAATCTGTAGAAATCCGAAAGATGCTAGATTCTACTAAAAATAATTGGGAAGCAGTCTTCTTTTACTTTATAGCTAAAAACTTCGGGTTAAATGTTAATGGTGATGCGTTTTTTCAAATGGCGAAATTAATTCCGTTTGAAGTAATTCGGAAGGAAAGTTTTGAAGCTGAAAATCTTGAAGCTCTGTTTTATGGTGCTCTTGAAATGTTGCCTTCAATTCCTGAAGATTCGTATTCTAAAGATTTATATTCTCGATATAAGTACATAACTCAAAAGTATGTTTTAAGGGACAATTTATCTGTGCAGGTTGAATATTTTAAATTGCGACCTGATAATTTTCCAACGATACGACTTTCTCAGTTAGCTCAACTTTATTCAAAACAACAAAATTTATTTTCTAAAGTAATAGACTTATTATCAATCGATGATTTGTATAGCTTTTTTTCAGTCTCAGCTAATAATTATTGGGAAAGTCATTATCAATTTGATAAGCAAAGCCCTTCAAAAAAGAAAAAGCTTTCTAAATCATTTGTAGATCTACTGATAATCAACACTGTTATTCCTTTTAAGTTTTTGTATGATAAAAGTATGGGAAAGGAAACTTTTGAAGATTGTCTTAAAATCATCCAAGAAATAAAGCCTGAAAAAAATATAGTAATAGAAAAGTTTAACACAATTGGAATAAAATCAGATAATGCTTTTGACACACAATCGTTGCTGCAATTAAAAAGAACGTATTGTGATTTAGGAAAGTGTTTGAAATGTTCAATTGGAGTTGAACTTTTGAAGAATTAGAAAATAATTGTAAGTTTACTCCATAAAAAAAATCAACAAAGTGTCATTTGTACTTAAGCTGAAATATTTTTTTGAAAAACAAGGATTTCACATTGCATCACGATTGGCTGACAAGCTAGGAATGCGTGCTAATAGTGTCCGTTTGTTTTTTATTTATATTTCTTTCGTTACAGCGGGTTTGTGGTTTGGAGTCTATCTTACATTAGGTTTTATTATTAAACTAAAAGATTTGGTTCGAACCAAAAGAACATCTGTATTCGACTTATAAATGATATGATTTTTAAAAAATTTCTACTTTTTAATAAAGAGCAACGTATTGGTCTAGCTCTTTTGGTTTTTATAATAGTTTTACTTCAAGCAATTTATTTCTTTATTAGTTTTTCTTCTGGAAATGAAGTTGAAATTACTGAGGAAGAAAGACAATGGTTGGCAATGCAAGTTCAAATCGATTCTCTCAAAAATCAAGTAGAGAATGAAGATAGCTATAAAATATATCCTTTTAATCCCAATTTCATAACCGATTTTAAAGGATATAAGCTAGGAATGAGTGTCGCTGAAATTGACCGACTACTCGAATTTCGTAAAACAGGAAAGTTTGTTAATTCAGCTAAGGAGTTTCAGGGTGTAACTAAAGTCTCGAATTCATTACTCGCAAAGATTTCACCATATTTTAAATTTCCTGATTGGGTAAATAATAAAAGACAGCCTCAAAATTCATATGCTAACAAAGAGTTTGCATCTTTTGATAAAAAGCCAATTAAAATTGTACAGCAAGATTTGAATTTGGCGACTAAAGAAGATTTGGTTAAAATCTATGGAATTGGAGATGGTATCTCTGAAAGAATTTTGAAGTTTAAAGAATCTTTAGGAGGCTTTGTGAGTATGGATCAGATGAATGATGTTTGGGGTTTATCACCAGAAGTAATTGAGGAACTAAACAAACATTTTAAAATTGTTAGCCTTCCAATTATTTCTAAAGTTGATATTAATAATGCTTCGACAAAAGAGTTGTCAAAGTTTCCTTATTTCAAATATCCATTGTCACGTGAAATTGTTATATACCGTAGTATGAATGGGGGAATCAAATCGATTGAGGATTTAACAAAAATTAAGGGCTTTCCTGTTGAAAAAGTTAAAATTATTGCTCTATATTTGGACTTTAAATAAAAAACTAAAAAACGAGCACAATACAACCTTATGAATTCAATTTATTTTACTGAAGATCATCAATTATTTAGAGAGAGTTTTCGCGATTTTTTACATAAAGAAGTAGTTCCACATATTGAAAAATGGGAAAAAACAGGACAGATAGAACGCTTTATTTGGAAAAAATTTGGAGAGATGGGCTTCTTTGGTTTAAATTATCCAGAAGCTTACGGAGGATCAAATTTGGATTTATTTTATTTGGTCGTATTTTTAGAAGAACTTCAAAAAATCAAGTCTTCTGGTTTTGCAGCTGCAATGTGGGCACATGCTTATTTAGCAATGACTCACTTAAATGCTGAAGGAGATGAAAGAATTAAACGCGACTATTTAGCAGCAAGTATCGCTGGAGAAAAAATAGGAGCCTTATGTATTACTGAACCTTTTGGAGGAAGTGATGTGGCAGGAATGAGAACTACTGCAGAAAAGAAAGGTGATAAGTATATCATAAACGGTTCAAAAACATTTATCACGAATGGTGTTTATGCAGACTATTATGTTGTGGCTGCAAAAACAAATCCAGAACTTGGTAATAAAGGAATTACAATGTTTTTAGTTGATGCTAATTTAAAAGGAGTGTCAGCTACTAAACTTGATAAATTAGGATGGAGAGCATCTGATACTGCTGAAATTGCTTTTGACAATGTTGAAATTCCGCTAGAAAACTTAATGGGTGAAGAAGGAAAAGGTTTTCCTTACATCATGCAGCATTTTGCATTAGAGCGATTAATCATGGCAATTAATGCACATGCTAGAGCCGAATATGCAATTGATTATACTCTTGAATATATGTCACAACGTGAGGCTTTTGGTACTTCTATCAACAAATTTCAA
The DNA here is from genome assembly GCA_965653735.1 of uncultured Flavobacterium sp. GTDB lineage: Bacteria > Bacteroidota > Bacteroidia > Flavobacteriales > Flavobacteriaceae > Flavobacterium. Next base: position 10,334 of record CBFHBH010000013.1, read on the forward strand.
GCGTTACGTCATACCATGGTAGAACATGCGACTGAAGTGGAGCACTGTAAGGTATTTAATTATGCTGCTGTGGCAAGATTGAATGTTGGAGAGTATGTGGTTAAAGAAGCTACAATGGCAAAACTAAAATCTACAAAAGTGGCTGATCAAGCAATTTATGATTGCTTGCAAATGTTAGGAGGTTATGGTTATATGGAAGAATATCCGTTAGCGCGTTTATTCCGTGATAGTCGTCTAGGTCCAATTGGAGGAGGAACTTCTGAAATCTTAAAAGAGATTTTATCAAAAATGATAATTGATAACAAAGATTATCAACCAGCAGTTAAGAAATAACAATTTAATCAGATTGTTTTTGAATGTATAATTTATTTAAAATTAATGAATTATAAGCCAAGAAATTTTCTTGGCTTTTTGTTTTTACGGTTTTTCCGTAATAAAAGTTAAAATTTAAGATTTTACGTATTAATTAGTTTTTTTTTGCTTTGCACAGATTTCAAATTGGTCATGAGAGATTAAAAGTGAATAATTTAAAAAGTAAAAAAAATATGAGAAAGATTAATCCAGTTTATTTGGCAACTTTAATTTTGATTTCAGCTATTGTATTTATTGCATGTGAGAAAGACGAAAACAATAAAAATGAAAATAAATTATTGAATGTTAGTAAAATTGATAATAAAAAAATTGTTCAAAAGTTGCAGGATTATATTGATGTAAAATCTAGAGTGAATAGTACAAGTAAAATGTCAAATGAGGAGTATGATTTTGAAAATGCAGAAGCGATTTTTAATGAAGAAACTGGCTTAGGGTTGATTGTTGTGAAATCTACTTCACCGATATTAAATGCAGATAGTGAGTCTCTGATGGTTGGTTTTGATGGAGATTTGATTTATGGTGAGCCATTATTGTTGGAAGTTAATAATGAAGCAAATAGTTCTTTAGTTAAAGTTTATGATATTGATAAAGAATTAATATCTACTTTTAACTTTGATTATCTAAATAATAATGTTGTTTTTACTCCTAATACTGCTTATAGTAGAAATAAAACATGTGGTAAAGCAACGATGGATTGTATATCAGATGCCTATTCAAATCATGGTTGGACTTCTGTAGGTCTTGGGATGGTTTCTGCTTTCATTCCAGAGACATTTGGGGTTTTGGCTATTGCTTGTTACGATAGGGTTTGTAGATAATTTTAACAAGAAGAAAAATAATGAGAAATTTATTAATATTTTACATTGCTATTTTATTGCCCTTGCCTTTATTGGTTTGGTTTGTGATGAGTGGAGAGAATAATTATTTTGTGATTGGAGCAATTATGTATATCATCTATAGATGTTTTACAGATGGCTATAGGCTTTATTCCTTGGGTTTAATTTCTAAAGCTGATATTTTTAAATTTAAAGTGATTTTCTTAAGATTTAAATATTTCTCAAAACTTTATTTTGGGGATTAAAATAAAAAAAGCCAGTTGTTAAACTGGCTTTTTTTATTCTTCTATAATCAATGCGTCAGAAGTTACTCCGAGATCAATTAAATGACCAGTAATATTTTTTACAAAATCTTGAGGGCCACATACATAAAAATGCTGCCCAAAATCGGCAATGTTTTCAATTAAAAAGTTACGATCAATTCGTTTTCCTGTAAACCCAATTACGTGTTCTCGAGTATATACTTTTAAATAATCGTTTTTAAATATTTTTTTAAGCTCAGCATCCATAATCACATCGTCAGATGTTTTGTTTGTATATATGAGCTTATTGCCGTAAAGTTTGTTTTGTTTGTATAGATCTCTAAAAATGGCTAAAAATGGAGTGATGCCAGTTCCTGCAGCAATAAATATTCCAGGCTTTTTAAATTGGATTCCTCCAAAAGGTTCTTGAAGAATAAGTTCGGAGCCAGCATTGGTTTTGCCAAGCATGTTAGTTACGCCATTGTGATCACGATAAATCTTAATCATAAATTCAAGAAAGCGTTGTTCTTTTAAGTTGGTGAATGTAAAAGGTCGTGGTTGATCTTTCCATTCTGGTAAATTAATACAAACATCAGTAGCTTGTCCGGGTATGAAGTTATAATCTTCGGGTCTTTCTACAATAAAACATTTTACATCGTGAGTGATATAATAGGACTGAAGAATTTTTACAATATGGTTTGACATACTTATTGTTTTAATTATGCATTAAATATAAAGTTACTTATTTTTGTTGAATTAAGAAAAACATGTTCTGCATGAAAATAATTGGTAAATAAGGTTTTGTAATTAAAAATAAAGTTATAAGTTTGCACCCGTAAATGAGAGGAGGTGTCTAAATTATGTTAATTATACCAATTAAAGACGGAGAAAACATCGATAGAGCGTTAAAACGTTACAAAAGAAAATTCGATAAAACTGGAGTTGTAAGACAATTGCGTGCACGTCAGCAATTCACGAAGCCTTCTGTTACTAGAAGAGCACAAATCCAAAAAGCTCAATATATCCAAGGATTAAGAGACAGCATCGAAAGTTAATACGTTAATTTTCTGATAATATAAAATCGTTAGTTGTAGAAGTTTTGTACTTTTATACTAACGATTTTTTTATGCATTCAAATCAACAAAAATTCCTAGACTATTTACTGAAAGAGAAAAACTATTCTAAGCATACGGCGCTTGCCTATGGAAATGATTTGGTTTTTTTTGATGCTTTTCTGAAAGAAAATTATGGAGAAATGTCTTTGGAAGAAGTTTCATATACTTTAATTCGTAGTTGGATTGTTTCTATGGTAGATGATGGGATAGAGAATGTTTCTATAAATAGAAAAATAGCTTCCTTAAAAGCGTTTTATAAATTTCTATTAAAAACAAAACAGATAGAATTAAATCCTTTAGCTAAACACAAGGCTTTAAAAACTCCCAAAAAAATACAGGTCCCTTTTTCTGAAGATGAATTAAATAAAGTACTGTTTGAAATTAAGTATCGAGAAGGCTTTGAAGGGGTTCGTGATAAGCTAATTATTGATTTGTTTTATACAACAGGTATTAGACGTTCTGAATTGATTGGGTTGCAGTTAAGTAATCTGGATTTGTCTAATGCGACAATCAAAGTTTTAGGAAAACGAAGTAAAGAGCGCATAATTCCACTGCTTCCATTAATGATTGAGCAGATAAAAATGTATTTGATTGAAAGAAAATCATTAAAACAAATCGTTGATGGGAGTTATTTATTTTTATTGAGTAACGGAAATAAATTGAACGAAACGTTTGTTTATAGGTTAATAAATTGTTACTTTAGTAATGTCTCTGAAAAAGTAAAAAAAAGTCCACACATGCTTCGACACACGTTTGCGACTCATATGCTTAATCATGGGGCCGATTTAAATTCAATTAAGGAATTGTTGGGACATTCAAGTCTTGCGTCAACCCAAGTTTATACACAGTCAAGTTTAACCGAGTTGAAAAACGTATATAGTAATGCGCATCCAAGAAGCCAAAAATAATTCTTTATAATTGTTTAACTTAAAATTTTAAAATTATGAAGGTAAATGTTCATGCAGTTAACTTTAATGTTGACAAAAAGTTAGTAGATTTCATAGATGTAAGAGTTAACAAATTAGAAAAATACTTTGATAAGATTGTTTCTTCAGATGTGTTTTTAAAAGTGGAAAGGACAAGTGACAAAGAAAATAAAATAGTAGAAGCAAAAATTATCGTTCCAGGTGATGAGTTTATCGTAAAAAAGCAATGTAAATCTTTTGAAGAAGGTGTCGAATTAGCTTCAGAAGCAATGGAAAGATTGTTAGTAAAACGTAAAGAAAAGATTAGAGCTCATGCCTAAATAAAATTTTAAGCAAAAAAGTTTTGATTAATAAAAATAATACATACATTTGCAGTCCGTTAGAAATAGCGGACTTTTTTATTGAGTCGCCGGTGTAGCTCAGCTGGCTAGAGCAGCTGATTTGTAATCAGCAGGTCGTGGGTTCGAGTCCCTCCATCGGCTCAATTTTCTCATATTTAATTAGTTAAAATTAAAATGAGTATTTGAAATACTGAAAAGCAAGGAGGGGAGATACTCAAGCGGCCAACGAGGACGGACTGTAAATCCGTTGGGAAACCTTCGCAGGTTCGAATCCTGCTCTCCCCACAAACTTTTGAGTAAAAATTTTATTCAAAAGTTTAGTAAGGCTCCGCCTTACAGGATTAACGAGCGTTGCTAGTTAATCCTTTTGAGAATTTAGAATTCTGGATTTAGAAATTTATTCAAGCTTCTGAATTCTAACTTCTGAACTCGCAAAAGCCGGTGTAGCTCAGGGGTAGAGTGCTTCCTTGGTAAGGAAGAGGTCACGGGTTCAATTCCCGTCATTGGCTCAAATGTTGAATTTTTTGAACACTAATATATAACTAAGATTAAAAATTAAGTAAAATGGCAAAAGAAAGTTTTAACCGTTCGAAACCACACTTAAATATTGGTACTATCGGACACGTAGATCACGGAAAAACTACTTTGACTGCTGCTATCACTAAAGTATTATCTGATGCAGGTTACTGTCAAGCAAAATCGTTTGATCAAATCGATAACGCTCCTGAGGAGAAAGAAAGAGGTATTACAATTAATACATCTCACGTAGAGTATGAAACAGCTAACCGTCACTATGCTCACGTTGACTGTCCAGGTCACGCGGATTACGTAAAGAACATGGTTACTGGTGCTGCTCAAATGGACGGTGCTATCTTGGTAGTTGCTGCTACAGATGGTCCAATGCCACAAACTCGTGAGCACATCCTTTTAGGACGTCAGGTAGGTATTCCTCGTATTGTTGTATTCATGAACAAAGTGGATATGGTTGACGATGCTGAGTTATTAGAATTAGTAGAAATGGAAATCAGAGATTTATTATCTTTCTATGAATATGATGGAGATAATGGTCCTGTAGTTCAAGGTTCTGCTTTAGGAGGGTTAAATAACGATCCAAACTGGGTACCTAAAATTATTGAATTAATGGAAGCTGTTGATGCTTGGATCGAAGAGCCAGTACGTGACGTAGCTAAACCATTCTTGATGCCAGTTGAGGATGTATTTACAATTACAGGTCGTGGAACTGTTGCTACAGGTCGTATCGAAACTGGAG
>CBFHBH010000014.1:0-15044 GCA_965653735.1 uncultured Flavobacterium sp.
CTTACGCTATTTTTGGGTGATTTTATTTTTCCACTTATAATTTCTCCACGTAATTCAGGTAATATTAATTCGGTGCCAATACTTTTTAAAGTACTTTTATTATCGCGATTTTTTAAATATTCAAATGATGTGATATTTTTTCCAAAAGTTAGACTATCTTTTTTTCTTATTGACAAAGAGGTATTTGATAAATTAAGTATATCTGATTTTATTTTTAAAGAGATTTTTTCCCTTTTAGAGTATTCGGTTTTATCTGTTGTTAAATTTACATTTGTAAATGAAACTTCGTTCTTAAAACTATTTTCTGTATTTGTTAAACTTTTAGTTGTGGTCAAACCACTTTCTTTTTTATTTGGCTTAGTTTTTTCGAATGAATTTATGATATAAATCGTTGTTTCAAAATGATCGTTCAAATTGGTACCATTTAACATCCAACTTGTGTATCCAACAAGTTTATAGCTTCCCGTTTCTAAATTTGAAGGGATGAAAAACTCACCATTAGAAATACCAGATTCTAAAAATAATTTTTGTTTAGATATTGATTTGTTATTCTTATCAAATAACTCAACATACGAAACTTTAGAAACAAGAGATGGGGTGTTACTTTTTTTATTTAAACAATATAGCTTGTAATAAAGAGTCTCTCCAGTTATAAGCACATTGGTATTACAATTGATGTAAATTTTCTCATTAATTAAATTATCAAAACTCTTCATTTCTTGTGTGGAAATACTGTTTTGAGCAATAATTTTTTCTTGATTTGAAAAAAGAAAAACAAATAATAATAAGGTTTTTAATCTATCCAAAATGTAGGTTTTATGTTTGATGAATAAGTTGTGCAATCGCCACAGGCTGGTTCAACCATTGTGAAAATTGGGTATGAGCTATCATAATAGAGCATTTTTTTGAGTCTAATAATTGATCTAAGCGTCGTTCCTTGCCCGCCGTTTCCACAAGGAAATTGTGCATTTGGTCTTGGGTCTGGTGTTCCAAAATCTTCACTGTCAAAATCTTTTCCAACGCAATTGTAAGGATTTGTAGGCGGGGATAAATTAGGGAATATGTCTTCAAAATTAAAAAATATTCTTTGTTTAGATACTGAAGAAACATCAAAAAGACCAACAACAATTTCATCACTGTTGTCTGTAGATTTAATGTTACCTACAATAAGACCTGGTTGAAGTTGAGATAAAACACTACTGTCATCAGAAGTTATTTTTTTTAATCTACTGTAATAAGTATAAGTTTCTAAAGACACAACATATTGTTTGGCAAGGATTGTGTAGCGTTCTCCTATTTTATAATCTGTTGTTTCAATAAATCTTATTGGGAAGTTTGTGACACGATCCTCTAATAGATTATTTGTGTTAGTTAATAGAATAGTATTAGAGTGTTTTGTATCATAACAAATTCTTCCGTCGTGCTGTTTTGTGATAAACCCAATAGTTTCAAATCCAGGTGATCCGTTACCAGGACAGATCATAGGTTGATTTAAAAGAATAGTTTCAAATGGACTCCATTTAGGAGTAACTATTTTTGATGTTTCTTCAAATTCAAACCTATAGTAAAGTGATTTTTTTAATGGATCAAAACTATTTATTTGTATTTCAACACCAAGGTTACCTTTGTCGTTGGTTTTTGCAACTGGAATTAGGCTTTGCATTTCATTTATGTTTGGCAAAGTTTGTTCAGTAGATGTATATGTTTTACCTCCTTCGGTTATTATATGTAACTTATATCTTGTGTCAGGAACAGCTTGAATTTCATTTCTAGAAATATAGCTGTTTTGATTTGGTTCAAATTCAAAAATATTTCCATTATTATCAGAAATATAAACCACAGCATTTTTTTCGTACTCAGGATTATTGTTTTCCAGCGATGTTGTTCGGCTTAACTTAATCTCATGCTTTTTTAATTCATTAGTAAAAGTAGCTTCTACCACTAAGCTATTTTGCCTTTCTATTGATTGCAATGCATATGGCTCAGTACAACTCGTTATAACGAGAAGCAACAACAGAAATGAGAATGTTCTAGGTATTGTTATTCTTTTCATAATTAATCAATCCAAAAATTAGGTCTTATATTAGATGAAAAAGTTGTGCAGTCACCACAAATGGGTTTAACCATTCTGAAAATTAAATAATCTCCGTCCCAAAAGTTTTCATAGTAAATGAGTTCACCTGTTCGAACTCTTCTTCTTAATAATAAAGCTTGAGGTGTTGTGCCTGAATTTCCAGGTTGTGGGTCATAATCATAAGCTCTGTAATCTACAAAGGCGCAAGTATCAAAATAATCAGGAACAGTTAACTCTTCTGGAAAAATGTCAAAATAATTAAAAAATATTCTTTTTGATGCTACTGATGACACTTCGAAAAATCCTATTGTTTTTATTTTTGGGTCACTTGTAGATGTGATGTTTCCAACCACAAATCCAGGTTGAGTAGGTGATAAAACATTTCCAGCTTCTGTAATTTTTTTTAGAGTGTTGTGGTATGTAAAAGATTCAAGATTTTGAGTATACATGTTTACTTTAATACTATATCTTTCAGCGATAGTATAATCTTTATAGCCTATAAAACGTAATGGAAAATTGCTTATACGATCTTCTGCTAATTGATTTGTGTTGTTCAGAAAAATTTTATCTGATTTTTTAGTTGTAAAACATGTTTTTGCTTCTTCAGTTCTTTGTTCTAAAACAATTAATGCATCTCCAGGCAATCCCTGAGGTACCGGTTCTACAAGTGTTATTTGAAGTTTCTTCATAAGTATATCTATAAAAGCGCGATGTATTTGTTGGGTCTGAATGGCTGACCATAATTTCTACTCCTTTTGTGCCATCTTTTGTTACTATTCTGGTGTCTACACTTTCAATTGTATTTTCTTTTGTTAGTTTTTGTTTGTTTGAAGTATACGAAATACCATTAGAAGTATTAATAAATAATTGATAATCTACATTAGATGTTGCAGCAAAAGGCTGTTTAGAGAGGTATTTATTATTATGTTCTTCAAATTCATAAAAATTCCCCAAATCATCAGTTATATATACAATTGCATTTTTTTCAAAAATTCGGGTTGTATCTTCAAGTTTTTGTGTTTTAGAAAGAACTATTTCTTGTTTTTTGTATTCATTTGTAATTGTTGCTTCAACCACTAAAACATCTTCATAAGCATTAGTTTGCAAAGTATAAGGGTCTGTACAATTTGTTAAAATTGACAGAAGCAAAAAGACAAAAAGAACAATTTTAAATAATTTTTTCATAATTAGAATTTAAAATTATAAGTAATTGTAGGTACAGGTATAGCAAAAATTGATGTTTTATACGCTTTTACTTGTCCTTTTTCAGTAATAAAATATACAGAGTAAGGGTTGTTTCTTCCTAAGACGTTATAGATTGAAACATTCCAAAAACTATGGGCTAATTTTTTAATTTTATGATTCCCTTCAATATTTACACCTATGTCTAATCGGTAGTAGTCAGGAATTCTAAATTTATTTCTATCACTATATAAAGTATACTCAGCATTATTGAAAACATATTTTCCAATGGGGTAGGTGATGGGTCTACCTGTTTGGTAAATAAAGTTTGCAGAAAAACTATATCTTTTGGTTAGTTTATAATTTAGTACAGAGCTAAAATCATGAGGTTTGTCAAAATTTGTTGGGAAATATTCACCGTTGTTAACTTTCTCTTCATTAAATTGACTATCTAATTTAAGAAAACTTCTTGAATATGTATAGCCAATCCAACCATTAAGTCTTCCTTCAGATTTTTTTATTAAAAATTCGACACCATAGCTTTTCCCTTCTCCCTGTAATAATTCTGTTTCTAAATGTTCGTTCATTAATAAAGTAGCACCAACCTTATAGTCTAAAATATTGCTTGATTTTTTATAATATCCTTCAACACTCAATTCAAGATCTTCAAAATCTATATTTTTAAATAAGCCTAATGATATTTGGCTTCCTTTTTGAGGTTTTACATTAAAATCTGATAATTTCCAAGTGTCAGTTGGTGATTGAGTTGTGTTGCTAGATAATAAATGTATATATTGATAAGTTTGATCATACCCAGCTTTGATTGAAAAATCATCAGTAATAAGATATCGTATAGCTAATCTTGGCTCAAAACCACCATATGTTTTAAAGAATTCATTGTTTTTAAATTCTTTTTCACCCGTTACGGTTGCGTCGTTTAGAGGCAAGTTTTCTTGATACATGCGTTGAGTAGATGGTCCCATTGCGTTAAATAGAGAATATCTTAATCCAAAATCAAACAATAATTTTTTGCTTAATTTGTAATTGTCTGAAATAAATCCAGCAAGTTCTAAACCTCTTTCTTCTTGTATTTCTTTAGGAATTATAATTGACCCATTTTTTGGAGAAATTTCACCTGGGTTTATTTTATAAAGCTTAGAAGATATACCATATGTGAATTTATGCTTATCATTAAATTGATAAGTCATTTTTAAGAATGCTTGTGTTTCGTTTATCTTGTAACCAAAGTTGAATGCGTTAATATTGTTGGAATCGTAATCAATATTGAATTTATATTCACTGCTTGTGAAATTTAATTCCCCTTTGTTTTTTTCGTTAAAAACATGTTTCCACTTTAATGATGCTACTCTATTGCTGTATTTGTAAAGTGAATCTGAAGTTATTGAATAGGAATCTTTACTGTAGTAAACGGTTGTTTCTAAGTCATTATTCTTGTTAATCTTGTGGTTATATTTCAAAATACCGTCATAAAAGTTTGCGTCACTATTTTTAAGACGTTCATCTTTAAGAGTTTTTAGAATCCAACCAGAATATGTTGCTCTTGCCCCTACTAATAAGCCTGATTTTTCTTTAACTATAGGGGTTGAAACAGTTAAGTTACTAGTAACGGGGCCAATTCCACCTTCGCCACTAAATTTTTTCATATTTCCGTTTTTTGAAATAATATCAAATACTGAAGACAATCTTCCGCCATATTCAGAAGGAATGCTGCCTTTGTAAATGTCGACTTTACTTGTTGCATATGGATTTATTGCTGAAAAGAAACCAAAAAAGTGTGCAGGATTGTAAACAGTCGCATTGTCTAAAAGTATCAAGTTTTGATCTTCTTTACCACCTCTAACATTAAAACCTGCAGATCCTTCACCAGCCGTTTTTATTCCTGGAATGGTCAATGCAACTTTTAGAACATCTCTTTCTCCTAGTACTAATGGTATATTTTTAATTCCCTCAGCTTCTATTGTTGTAACGCCAGTTATAGCACTTCTTGTATTTTGTTTTCTTTTACCTTTTACAACAACCTCGCTTAACTGATTTATTTTTTCATTAATTTGAATGTCTAGTTTTCCATCACTATACATCATAATGCTTCTTGTTGATTTTTTATAACCTAGTCCTTCAGTTTCAATTGCAATTAGTCCTGAAGGTACTTTTATAGAAAATTGACCATTAGAGTCTGTGATGGTTGTTATGTTTAAGTTTTTAACCTTTATTAGGATATCAGAAACTGGCGTGTTCGATTTATTGTTTTTTACCGTACCAGTAAGAGTTAGAGTCTCATCGGAATTTTTCTCTTTTTCTTTACCAATTAATGTAATGTTGCCCTCCGAATTACCTTTTATATTTTCAGAATTAAATTGTTGATGAAAAACAGGTGTAGGGTTAGAATTCTTATTTTCTTGATTATCATAGCTAAAAAAATTATCTGGAAGTTTAGAATGAATAAACCTGTTTTGAGTTAGAATTATATTGTTATTAGTTACATAGAAATTTATATTTGAATTTTCAAAGACCTTTTCAAGAATCTCTTCTATTGATTTGTTGGAAAACTTCTCCGACAAGTATATATTGTTTTCTAGCCAATTTTCTTCAAAAAAGAATTTATAACTAGTTTCTTTTTCAAGTTTTTCTATAATCGATTTTGTATTTAAATTAGAATACTCAAATGAAGCTATTTTGTTTTTATCTTGAGAAAAAAGAAATTGAGTAAAAAAGAATAATAAAATAAAAGGGGTTATTTTTCTCATTATTTTGATTGTAATAGATTATTTATGTATTCAACTAATGATGTTAAAATTTTAGATTGATTGTCCTTTTCTGAAAGTTTATTCATTTCAAAGAAATCTTCAATTTTTTGCTTTAGATCTGGGTAAAGAGATATTAAATCCCTTTTATTTGTAATCTTGTAAAAAACTTTATCTTTTTCTATATAATATTCGTTATAAGTGAAGTATTCAATAAACCGGCCTTTATCTTTTAAAATATCTTTTGATTCTTTTTTATGTTTTATATAGAAAACAATTTTGTTGGTTTTTAATTTTTCTTCAAAAAAGCCATCAGAAATGGATTTATTATTTTTGAGATATACGAATTTTGAATTTTGAATTTTGAACGAGTCAATGTAGTTTTTGATGAGCTCTATAGTAGTTAGATTATTGTCTTGATCAGGTAAAAATATGACTAAGTCTTTTGTTAAATCATATTTTAGAAGAACATTGCCATACTCTTGATTTTCATAGACTACACTTCCTTTTAAAAATTCATTTTTACCGAAGTATCTATGGTTTTTAGCATCAATTGTTCTGTCTTGATTGGTATGAATGGGGCCATTAAAAATTTCTGTGACTTTTATTTTAGAATCATGCCAATTGTACAATTTTTCTAAGCTACTTTCTTGGGTTTGTGAATTAACTGTAAATGAGAACGTTGCAATTGAAAAAAACGCAAGTATTTTTCTTTTTTGTAGAATATTATGCATGATTTGGGTTGTTTTGCTGTAAAAAGATCATAAATATACAAAAATACTTACATGAGCTATAAAAAAACAAAAAAACCTCTAAGAATTTTCTTAGAGGTTCAACCTATTGAATTAATTTGAATTAATTAACCTTGAGGATTTTCTTTTTTATCTTCTTTCTTCTCTTCACGTGGTGGACGAGGAAGAAGTTGTTTTCTTGAAACTTTTTCTTTACGAGTTTTAGGGTCAACTCCTAAGTACTTAACCATAAATACATCGCCCATATTAACCACATCAGAAGGCTTTTCAGTACGCTCCCAAGCTAATTCAGAAACGTGTAATAATACTTCGTTTCCAGGAGCTTTAGTATACTCAACTACTGCACCAAAATCTAGCATTTTAGTTACTTTCACTTCGTAAGATTCTCCTACTTGTGGTTTGAAGATGATTGAGTCAATTTTAGCTAAAACTGTATCAATGCCTTCTGGACTAGTTCCTAAAATTTCTACTACACCTTGTTCGTCAACTTCATTGATAACAATAGTAGTTCCAGTTGCTTTTTGTAATTCTTGAATTACTTTACCTCCAGGGCCAATTAATGCACCAATAAAGTTTCCGGGAATAGTAACAGTAATGATTTTAGGAGCTTTAGGTTTTACAGTAGCATTCGGTTTAGCGATTGTTTCAATAATTTTACCTAAAATATGTAAACGTCCATCACGTGCTTGGTTTAAAGCTTGCTCCATGATATCGTAACGTAAACCATCAATTTTAATATCCATTTGACAGGCAGTGATACCATCAGCAGTTCCGGTTACTTTAAAGTCCATGTCCCCTAAGTGATCTTCATCTCCTAAAATATCTGATAATACAGCGAATTTCTCACCGTCAGTGATTAATCCCATTGCGATACCAGAAACTGGTTTTATCATTTGAACACCAGCATCCATTAATGCTAAAGTTCCAGAACAAACCGTTGCCATTGAAGACGAACCGTTAGATTCTAATACTTCAGAAACTACACGAATTGTATAAGGACAATCGGCAGGAATCATGTTTTTAAGTGCGCGTTGTGCTAAGTTTCCATGTCCTACTTCACGACGAGAAGTTCCTCTTAAAGGTTTTGCTTCACCAGTTGAGAATGGAGGAAAGTTATAATGTAAGTAAAAACGCTCTTCACCTTGTTCAGAAGGTAAATCAATCACGTTTGCTTCTCTCGATGTTCCTAAAGTTACTGTAGCTAAAGCTTGAGTTTCTCCTCTTGTAAAAATTGCAGAACCATGAGCAGATGGTAAATAATCAACTTCTGACCAGATAGGGCGAATTTCAGTTGTTTTACGACCGTCTAAACGAATTCCTTTTTCAAGAACTACATTTCTAACCGCTTCTTTTTGAGTTTTATAAATATATTTAGATACTAATTCACCTAAATCTGGGTTTTCAGCATATTCTTCTTCAGTGAATAAAGCTTTAACTTCTTCTTTGATTTCGGCAAATTTCACTTTTCGCTGAAGCTTCTTGAGCCACTGCGTAATATTTATCATAAGATGCTGCTTTTACTTTAGCATAAACTGCTTCATCTTTTTTCTCTGCTTCATATTCTCTGTATGCTGGAGAACCTACAGAAGTTCTTAAGCGTTCTTGAGCTTTGATTTGGATTTTGATGGCTTCATGAGCAAATTTAATTGCTTCAACCATTTCTGCTTCTGAAATTTCTTTCATCTCGCCTTCCACCATACAAACCGAATCGGTGGAAGCACCAATCATCATGTCGATGTCTGATTGTTCTAATTGTTCTCTGCTAGGGTTGATGATTAATTTTCCGTCAACGCGACCTACGCGTACTTCAGAAATTAAGTTGTAAAAAGGAATGTCTGATACAGCAAGACAAGCAGATGCTGCTAATCCAGCTAATGCATCTGGCATTACATTGTCGTCATGAGACATTAACTGAATCATAACTTGTGTTTCAGCATGGTAATCATCTGGGAATAGTGGACGTAGTACACGGTCTACTAAACGCATTGTTAATACCTCGCTGTCGCTTGGACGTGCTTCTCTTTTAAAGAAACCTCCAGGAAAACGTCCTGCAGCAGCAAATTTTTCGCGATAATCTACTGTTAATGGTAAAAAATCTACGCCTGGGTTTGCAGTTCTTGCAGATACTGCGGTTGCTAGAAGCATTGCATCGCCCATTCTAACAACCACAGACCCGTCAGCTTGTTTGGCTAATTTTCCAGTCTCGATCGTGATGCTTCTTCCGTCACCTAAATCGATAACTTCTTGGAATACTTTTGGAATCATAAAATTTAATTCTAATTAAACAAAGGGTTTTAGTTGTGTTGTTGTGTGTTGTGTAGTTGTCTGAAACCCAATGAAAAACCAAACTTTTTCTGTATACAAATATATAAAACAAAAAGAGGCGCGCAGGCACCTCTTTTCATCTTGATTATTTTCTGATGTTTAATTCTTTGATAATCGCACGGTATCTATTGATTTCCGTATTTTTCAAGTAGTCAAGAAGACTTCTTCTTTTACCTACTAATTTCACTAACGAACGCTCAGTGTTATAATCGTGACGATTTCTTTTTAAGTGCTCAGTTAAGTGATTGATTCTGAAAGTGAATAATGCGATTTGCCCTTCAGCAGAACCAGTGTTTTCAGCTTTTCCTCCGTGTTGAGCGAAGATTTCAGCCTTTTTTTCTTTTGATAAATACATTCTAATATTATTTAAATGATTATTATGTAGATTGAGGTTTTCTCAATACGAGTGCAAAGGTAAACTTATTTTTTGAAGTTGCAAACTTTTATGTTTATATTAAAATAATTTGGCAACTTCTTGATTTACAAATTCTAAAAAACGTTCATCAGCTTCTGTAAAAGGATCAATTACATGGCTGTCAATGTCTATTTGACCAATGTTTACTCCATTTACAAATAAAGGAACTACAATTTCAGATTTTACAGTAAAACTACACGCAATATAGTTGTCTTGTGCAGAAACATCTGGTACGACAAAGTTTGCGTTTGATTCGGCTACTTGACCACAAATTCCTTTTCCAAATGGAATAACTGTATGATCTGTTTCAGCACCTACATAAGGACCTAGGTGTAATGTTTTTGCTTCGTGATTGGCAAAATAAAAACCTACCCAGTTGTAGTAACTTATGTTGTCTTGTAAAAGTTGGCAGATATTTAATAATTTCTCATCTCTACTTAAAGATGAGTTTGTTATTTCGGTAACTTTAGGTTGTAAGTCGTTAAAATTCATTTTTCAAAGTATTTTGTGCAAAAGTAACTAACCCTAATTTTAATTTTTATATAAATTTGTTAAAAAACTATTTTGAACAATTATATTCAGCAATACAAGCCTTTCTTGCTTTTTTTAGCCAAATTTTTTCTCACCTATTTGGTTTTGACAGCTGTTTATCAATTTTATCTAAGGACTTACGAAAGTGGTGATATAGATGGGATTACTTCGAATGTTTCAGAATTGTCTGAAAAATTCCTTCGATTAAGTGATGAACAGGCTAGAATGGTGAAGGATGAGGGAGGTGAATACTTTCTCGTGATTTTTAATAATAATTATGTTGGCAGAATAATTGAAGGCTGTAATGCGATTAGCGTTATTATATTGTTTGTTTCTTTTATTGTAGCTTTTTCTTCGACAGTAAAATCTACTTTATTGTATGTTTTTGAGGGAGGTCTTTTAATTTATGTGCTTAATATTTTAAGGATTGGTTTTATAATAATGATTTTGGATAAATATCCTGAGCAGGAGCATTTAATTCATGGAGTGCTATTTCCATTAATCATATATGGAATCGTTTTCTTGCTATGGTTCTTGTGGATTTATAAATTTTCAAAACATGCTTCATCAGAAATTAAATAGAAGAGCACAAATAACGTTGTTCATTTTTCTACTTGGGCTTTTGGTTTCCATAAGAGCTTTTGAAGATGATTGGTTTTATGATCCTTTTATAAATTACTTTAAAGAGGAATTCTCGCACTTGAAATATCCCAATTATAATGAAATACCTTTATTTCTGAATTGGATATTTCGATATTTATTGAATTCGATCTTTTCTTTAGCTATTATTTATGTTATTTTTCAAGAGGTTCGAATGGTTAAATTTTCGGCATTTCTTTTAACTCTATTCTTGATTTTTTTGTTATTAGGAATGTTTATTCTACTTCATTATTTCGATGAAGAGAAAAAAATGATTCTTTTTTATGTGAGAAGATTTTTAATTCAACCGTTGTTTTTACTACTTTTTATTCCAGCCTTTTATTACCAAAAGAAAACTTTATAAATATTTTCTTAACTTTATAGAAGTTAGTCTAGTGTAAGGTGAAAATTGTAAAGCATTCTGGGGATATTGTAAATTTTGAAAAATCCAAGCTTGAGAAATCTTTGCTCAAATCTGGAGCAAATCAAAATATAGTCGAAAATGTACTGAAACAAATTGATGGGAAGCTTTATGATGGTATTACCACTAAAAAAATCTACAAAATTGCTTTTGATTTATTAAAAAAAGAATCAAATGTAAATGCAGCAAGGTATAATTTAAGGGCTTCTTTAGAATTGCTTGGACCAGCCGGATTTTATTTCGAAAAATATATTTCCTATTTGTTTAGGGAAGAAGGCTACACAACGCTGGTAAATTTAAATTTGGAAGGGAAATGTGTATCTCATGAAGTTGATTTAGTTATTCAAAAAGGGAACGAAGTTAAAATGATTGAATGTAAGTTTCATTCCAATCGTGATATTGTTTCTGATGTGAAAGTACCCATGTATATTCTTTCTCGGTTTAATGATTTGAAAAGTAAAGAATATGTAATTTTTGATCAGCCAACATATATAAATAATTGTCTTATTGCAACAAATAATAGATTCTCTGACGATGCCATAAAATTTGCTGTTTGTTCAGGTCTTGAGTTGTTGAGCTGGGATTTTCCCAAAGGAAATAATCTTCGGAATAAAATTGAAAACACTCATTTGTATCCAATAACGTGCTTAACAACGCTTTCATTGGCTGAAAAAGAGCAATTACTCATGCTTGATATTATAGTTGCAAATCAATTGAAAGAAGATTCCGAAAGTTTGTCATTTATAGGTTTAAGTCAAAATAGAATTAAAAATATTTGTAAAGAAGTTTCTGAATTGTGCATTTAAAAAAATATTTATGAAAATACAGTTTTTTGGAGGTGTTGGGACTGTTACTGGTTCTAAAACATTAATCGAATCTAACGGCATCCGAATTCTAATAGATTGCGGATTATTTCAGGGGAATAAAGAAACCAGACAACTCAACTGGGAACCACTGGAAGTATTACCGTCAACAATTGATTATGTTTTACTTACTCATGGTCATTTGGACCATTGTGGTTGGTTGCCTCGATTGGTGAATCAAGGTTTTGAAGGAAAAATTTACTGCACAAGTCCTACAAAAGATATTTCGAAATTGATTTTGTTAGATTCTGCTAAGATTCAAGAAGAAGAAGCTGAAAAAGCAAATAAAGAACATTATTCAAAGCACAACCCAGCTGAGCCTTTATATACGGTTGAGCAAGCAGAACGTGTTTTGCCATTTTTAAAAGTTATTTCATTAGATAAAGAATTTGATTTAGATGCCGAAATTTCGGCAAGATATTTTTATGCGGGTCACATTTTAGGAGCATGTTCAATCGAATTGAAACTAGAAGGGAAAATATTGGTTTTTTCGGGAGATATTGGTCGAGATAATGATGATTTACTTTTTGAACCGATAAAACCTAAAAAAGCTGATTATGTTTTTTTAGAAAGCACTTATGGGGATCGTTTGCATCCAGATAATAATCCAATGGAGGATTTAGAAAGATGTATTAATGAAACTTTTGCCAGAGGGGGAAACGTTATTATACCAAGTTTTGCTGTTGAAAGAGCTCAGGCCATAATGTATCTAATTTGGAAGTTGAAAAAAGAAGGGCGAATACCAGAAATGCCCTATATTATTGATACCCCTATGGGAATTAAAGTTATTGATTTGTTTACAGAGAATCACTCTTGGCACAAACTTAAATTAAATGAATGTGAGGCCATGTGTGATATGTTTCAACTTATAACCAGCTTCGAAGAAACAATAGAGACTATTTATGATGAACAACCAAAAGTAGTAATTGCAGCAAGCGGAATGGTGACAGGAGGTAGAGTTTTAAGTTATTTGGAAAGGTATATTATTGATTCTAAAAATACAGTTATTATCGTTGGTTATCAAGCCGAAGGTACTCGTGGGCGGAAACTACTTGAAGGGGCGGATGAGATTAAAATGTATGGGAATTATTATCCGGTAAATGCAAAAATAGTAGAAATAGAAGGGCTTTCTGCTCATGGTGATCAAGAAGATTTGTTACAATGGCTATCTGAATTAGAAGAAAAACCTAAAAACATTTTTTTGGTTCACGGAGAAACAAAAGCATTTGTTGAATTGAAATCACAAATTGAATCTAGATACCAAATACTCTGTGAAATTCCTTTCCTAAAACAAGTTGTAGAAATCAATTAACAAGATTTTATCATTCGTTTTGTAAAAAATGTATAATTTTGGTGCTTGTTAGCACTATGAAAATAAAAGCAAACATAGCATTTCTTTTATCATTCCTTATCTTGGTTTCCAATGTAGGAATGGCTTTTAATGTGCATTATTGTGAAGGCAAAATTTCGGGAGTATCATTCAATTACAAAACTGAAGAGCTTTGCGTTGAAGAAAAACCTTGTGTAGTCGAAAAATCATGTTGTGCTAAACAAGAGACTCATGATGAGTGTTGTAAAAATGACAAAGTAGACATCAAAAAGACTACTTCCGATAATGTTTTAGTTAAAAATTTTCAGTTAGATTTAGCATCATTTATTCCTGCTCAGGAATATAATTTTTCTCAATTTGTTGTATTAAAAGAGTTTGTACAAAAAAGCGAAAATCCTTCGTTTTATTGTGATACTAATGCGCCGCCTTTATACAAACTTTATTCACAGTATATTTTCTACGCCTAATTTATTTGTTACTGCAATTAGTTCAAAAGGACATTTGCAACAGAAAATCATTTCTAACAAATAAATTAAATACAATGAAAAATGGAATCATGTTTTTTGTTGTTTTCCTTTCAGTTAATGCTTTTGCACAGGTACAGGATACGCTACAAACCGTTAAAGTAGAAGCAAAAAGAGAGAAAGTACAAAAATCATTACTTAAAGCAACAAATACCACAGTTTTAACAAGCAAAGAACTCTTAAAAGCCGCTTGTTGTAATTTGGCCGAAAGTTTTGAAACAAATCCATCAATAGATGTGAATTTTTCAGATGCTTTAACTGGAGCCAAACAAATAAAAATGTTAGGACTTACAAGTCCATACTTACTAATTGCTGAAGAAAATATTCCTTCGGTTAGAGGAGCTTCTCAGGCCTTCGGATTGTCTTTTACACCCGGAACTTGGGTAGAAAGTATTCAAATTACAAAAGGAGCGGGGAGTGTTATTAATGGCTACGAAAGTATTTCGGGACAAATTAATACTGAGCTTCTAAAACCTCTTAAAGAAATTCCTTTTTATCTTAATGTTTACGGTTCTACCGATTCGCGTTTCGAAGTAAATACTCATGTTACTCAAAAATTAAGTGATAAATGGGCGACAAGTTTGTTACTTCATGGAAATATGCGTGTGTCTAAAAATGACATGAATAATGATGGATTTCTTGATAATCCTTTAGGAAACCAAATCAATGTAATGAATCGTTGGCAGTATGCTAACCCTGAAAAAGGTTGGGTAAGCTTTTTTAATTTCAGATATATGAAAGATGAAAAGCAAACCGGTCAATTGGATTTTGATCCTAATAAACATAAGTCGTCAACCACGTATTGGGGATCTGAAATAAATTCTGAACGTTTCGATTTTTCATCAAAAATAGGATATGTTTGGGCAGATATGCCATATCAGAGCATAGGTTTTCAAAATGCTTTCACATCGCACGAACAAGATTCGTACTTTGGATTGCGAACCTATGACATCAAACAAAAAAGCTTTTATTCTAATTTGATTTTCAATTCGATTATCAATAACACTATGAACAAATTTGCAACAGGTTTAAATTTTACTTCAGATGTTTACCAAGAGTTTGTTGATGTTAAAGATGTAAGCAGAAGAGATAATTCTCTTGGAGCTTTTTTTGAATATACTTATGATAATGCAGATAATTTCAGTTTTATTTTAGGTGGGCGTGTTGATTATCATAATCGATTAGGGGTTTTTATGACACCACGTTTACACGCTCGTTATAATCCT
>CBFHBH010000015.1:0-14966 GCA_965653735.1 uncultured Flavobacterium sp.
CATTGAAGCCAATACTCCAGATAATTTATTACCAATAGACGTTGCTAAAAACCAACCTCCCATCATTAATGACGTAATATTTGTTGGACTTAATTTAGAAACTACAGAAAGACCCATTGGAGATAATAAAAGCTCTCCAATTGTAATCACTCCATAATTAGCGAATAACCACAATACTGAAACTTTTTCTGAACCGTTTTGACCAGCTTTTACTGCCAAAACCATTACTAGTACTGATAATGCAGAAATCAATAATCCGAAAGCAATTTTTGTAGGCGTTGAAGGTTCTTTTTGGCGACTTCTTAAATAAGTAAAGAAAGCCACAATCAAAGGTGTTAATACAATCACCCAAAACGGATTTATAGATTGACTTAGATTAGATGCCCAAACAGAAACTTTAGCTCCCTCAGCAGGCAATTTATCTTTTGCGACATTTCTAAAGTACAACGGATAGTTAACTTCCTTAATTACTTCTCCATCTTTTTTCTGGATTCTAAAAGCTTGATCATATAACGCAACCGAATCCTTTTTGTATTCTAATTCTTTGGTTAAATAAATATTATCTGTAACAGTTTTTGTAATTCCTGCCACTTCTCTGTCAGTATATTTATCACCCCAGTTATTCAAGGCAGAACCGTTCAATTTGAAAACTGCCCAAAACAATATAACTACAGCAAAAATAGCTAATAAAGCACCTATAGGTTTCTTATCGTCTTCTTTTGCTTTGAAATATAAACTTGAATAAAAAAGCACTACAGGAATACAAGCAAAAATAAAAGCATCAGTACTATCAGAACCAAAAATAAACGCATCCGGATTTGCATCAGAAGCCACTCCTTTTAATAACCAACCAATAACACCAAAAACAACTGAAGGGACTAAAATAAACATTACAATTTTCCAGAAAGGCATATCTCCTGGTTGAACTCCTTTTTTATTGGTTTTATCTCCATAATGTTTTGTCCCTAAAACAAAAACAATTACTCCAATGAACATCCCTACTCCGGCTACAGAAAATGCAGCTGCCCATCCAAATAAATTCTCGAAAACCGCTCCAAAGAAATTACAGATAAATGCACCCACATTAATACCCATGTAGAAAATATTGTATCCCTCGTCTTTCTTGGCCTTATATTGATCTTCATTATAAAAATTCCCTAAAAGTGTAGAAATATTAGGCTTGAAAAAACCGTTACCTATAATAACAAGAGTCATTGCAATATAAAGAATCGATTTACTGTGAATTCCCATCATAAGATAACCAGCTCCCATCATCAACCCTCCTAAAACAATAGATGATTTGTAACCTAAATATCTATCAGCTACTAATCCTCCAATAAAAGGTGTCAAGAAAACTAAAGCGATGAAAGTTCCATATAAGTCAGATGCTTCACTTTCGGTCATGGCAAAGCCGGTTTCCACATCTTTAAGGTAAAGTGTAAAAATTCCAATCATCAAGTAATATCCAAAACGCTCCCACATTTCAGATAAAAACAAAAAAGGCAAAGCCTTAGGGTGTGATTTCCACATAATCTATATTCTATTTGGTATTTATAAAAAAAGCCTGCAACACATGGTTACAGGCTTGAAAGATATAAAAATATTTTTTAATGGAATTATCTCACTCCATGCATCATCTTTTTCAATTTTGGTGTTAAAGCAAATAAAATAATAGATGCAATACCACACAACACAACGAATACCATGAAAAATTCATATAAATTGTGAATTTCAAAACCAGCAAATACTGGGTTTGTAGCACTAATTTGATTATCAGACAACAATTTCAACTGCTCAGCTGTTGGAGTAACCGTTTTATCTAACACTCCTTGTAAATCTATTCCCAATTCTTGTGCCTTTTTGAACTTATCTCCAGTTGCTGGTAAAATTGAACCTAAAGTTCCAGACAAAGCATAACCAGCAGCATTAGAAATAAAGAACACTCCATAAGCTAAAGAAGCAAAACGTTTAGGTGATAATTTACCTACTAATGACAATCCAATTGGTGATAAACATAATTCACCAAAAGTTTGGATTAAGTATAGTAAAATTAACCAATAGATGGCTAACAACCCACTATTCCCCAAATCTTTTACATTGTGAGCAATGATAAAATAACTCAAAGCAATCAATGCTAAACCGAAAGCTTGTTTTACAGTGGATATTGGTTCTTTATCAGCAGCTCTTAATTTATCCCACAATAAACTAAATGGGAATGCAAACATTACAACGAATAATCCGTTAAAAATTTGCACCATAGAAGGGGGCATATTCCATCCGAAGAAATTACGATCTGTCTGATTATCTGCGATGAAAGTCAAAGAAGAACCTGCTTGCTCAAATGCTGCCCAAAAGAAAATAATAAAGAATGACATAATGTAGATTACCCAAATACGTTGTGTTTCTACTTTTGTCAAAGTTTTATCTAAAAGAATTAGTAATGCTAATGAAATACCACTTGAATAAATTATAGGGTAAATTATAGTTTTAACCACATTGTCTCCTTCAGTTGTATAATGAAAAGCAAAAAACAAAGCTACAAATACCGCTACTGCAGTAAAAATTGAAGTCATTGTAAAATGAGCTTTTTGAGACTCCCCTTCTTCATAATCACCTGCATCATTTCCTGATGGTAAACCTCCAATTGGTTTTCCTTCAGGAGTAACAACATATTTATTTTTCAACACGAAGAAAACTGCAGTACCAATCATCATCGCGATTGCAGCAGCTAAGAATCCCCATTTAAAAGCGTGGATATCTCTAATACCACCAGCATCTTTCACATCTCCAACAAATGGACAAATAAACTGCCCTAAGAAAGCACCAATATTAATACCCATGTAGAAAATAGTAAATGCTGTATCTAACTTAGTTTTTTCTTGTTTTGGATACAAACTTCCAACCATCGAAGAAATGTTAGGTTTGAAAAATCCGTTACCAAAAATAATTATCCCTAATGCAGTCCACATTAACGTGTTTGCTAAGCCTAAATTTGTACCAAAAACACTTGCACTAAAAAACAACAACAACTGACCAATCGCCATCATTGTTCCTCCTAATAAAATACAATTTCTGTTTCCAAAGAAACGATCTGAGATAAATCCACCTAATAATGGTGTCAAATAACATAATCCTAAGAAACCACCATAAATTAATGAAGCATCTGCCTCTTTCATCATTAGTGAATTTACCATGAACAATGTTAAAATTGCTCTCATTCCGTAGAAATTGAAACGCTCCCACATTTCGGTTCCAAATAACACCCACAATCCTTTAGGATGTCCTTGTTTTGCTGTTTCGCTCATTTTATAGTTTTTGGTTAGTAATATTTAAATTAAAGTTTCTCTTTAATAAAATTCGTCATTTTAGTGTATAACTGTAAACGTGTTTTCCCTCCAAAAATACCATGATTTTTATCTGGATAAATCGCCCAATCAAATTGTTTGTTAGCTTGCACTAAAGCTTCAATCATTTTCATGGTATTTTGCACATGCACATTATCATCTGCCGTTCCATGAATTAATAAAAAGTTTCCTTTTAATTTACTCACATGGTTTATTGGCGAGTTATTATCATAACCACTTGCATTTTCCTGAGGCGTTTGCATATAACGCTCAGTATAAATACTATCATAATATCTCCAAGACGTAACTGGCGCTACAGCAATCGCTGTTTTGAACACATCAGCACCTTGGAAAATACAGTTTGATGCCATAAATCCTCCATACGACCAGCCAAATATACCAATTCTAGATTTATCTACGTAAGAATACGTACCAAATACCTTTGCAGCATCAATTTGATCTTCTACTTCAAATTTACCAAGCTCTTTTTGAGTACATTTTTTGAAATCTGCTCCTTTAAAACCAGTTCCTCTACCATCAACACACGCTACAATATATCCTTGTTGCGTTAGCATCATGAACCAATAATCATCTGTTGCATTCCAAGCATTGTCAACTTGCTGAGAACCAGGTCCTGAATATTGATACATAAACACAGGATATTTTTTATTAGCATCAAAATCTTTTGGCTTTATCATCCAAGCATTTAATTTATGCCCTTTTTCTGTAGTCAATTCAAAAAATTCTTTTGAAGGTAAATTATAAGCTGTTAATTTCTCTTCTAGTTTCTCATTAGAAGCAATAACTTTTACTTCTTTACCTGATTTAGTTTCTAACAGCGTGTACTTCGGTGCATTTTTAGCACTTGAGAATGAATTAATGAAATATTGGAAATTAGGGCTAAAAGTAGCAGCATTAGTTCCTGTCTGAACAGTCAAACGTTTTTTACCACTACCATCTAGTTTTATTGCATAAACATCACGATTGATTGATCCATTTTCAACTGACTGATAATAAATCATTCCATTTTTCTCATCAAAACCATAATAGTTAGTTACTTCCCAAGCTCCTTTAGTAATTTGCTTTTTCAACTTACCAGTTTTGTCGTAATGGTAAATATGATTGTAACCATCTTTTTCTGAAGTCCAAATAAAACTATTGTCTTTTAAGAAAGTCAAGTTGTCAGTCACATCAACATATGCTTTGTCTTTTTCATTCAAAACTACTTTTGTTGCTCCTGAATTTCCATCAACAAACAATAAATCTAAATTATCCTGGTGACGATTTAATACTTGAGCAGATAAAGTATTAGCTTCATTTGTCCACTCTATTCTAGCAATATAAAAATCGTTGTACTTATCTAAATTGATTTTTTTAGTAGTTCCTGTTTTTACATCATAAACATGTAACGAAACAATTGCATTTTTCTCTCCTGCTTTTGGATACTTGAAAACATTTTGTGTAGGATACAATCCTTCATTATACATATCCATTGAGAATTGAGGTACTTCTGTTTCATCAAAACGAATAAAAGCAATTTTATCAGACCCTAAATTCCAATCATATGCTCTTACAAAAGAAAACTCCTCTTCATACACCCAATCAGTAACACCATTTATGATGCTGTTCTTTTTCCCGTTAGTTGTAATTTGAGTATGCTTTTTTGAAGCTATATCATAAACATATAAATTGTTTTGGTACACATATCCAATTTTTGAACCATCAGGCGAAAAAGTAGGCTCTTGTACTTTGTAATCAGCTAACTTTGTTAATGACTTCGTTGCGATATCATAAATAAAAAAATCAGCAACAAACGAATGACGGAAAATTTGGTCGCTGTTATTAGCAATCAATAATTTTTTTTCATCTTTACTAAAAGTATAAGAATCTACACCTTGAAGTGCTACAAAATCTTTACTGTCAAGTAAAGTTGCAACTTTATTTAAAGTAGCAAAATCATACAAATTAATTTGGGCAGATTTAGAAGCTCTGTCAAAATCCAAAACCGTGTATTGATTTGTGTTTTTCATGGCTTCAAGAGCAGTCATTCCTTGTGCTCTAAAAGCTCCTGTCCAAATCTCATCTAAAGTTAATTGCTTTTGAGCCAACATTGAAATTGAAGCTAAAAGCAATACAAAAACGGAAGTAATTTTATTTTTCATTATCGAATTGATGATTAATGGCCCAATTTTAAGGAAAAAAACCGAAACAAAGGCTTATTTTTTTGTTAAATACATATTCCAAGTCAATTCTCCTATCCAATTCAATGAGTAAATTCTATCTTTGCAACTGTAAAAAGAATATAAAATGACCAAAGCAGTTAGCGGATTTTCGAAATTAACGAAAGAAGAAAAAATCAACTGGATCGTTGAAACACATTTTTCAAATGCAGTAGAAGCAAAAAATATCATCAAACAATATTGGAACGATGATTTGGCATTACAAAAACTTCATGACGAATTTATTGAAAACACAATAACCAATTTTTACCTACCATTAGGTGTTGCCCCTAATTTTACAATCAACGGAAAAAATTATACAATCCCTTTTGCTGTTGAAGAAAGCTCTGTGGTTGCAGCAGCAAGTAAAGCAGCTAAATTTTGGGGAAATCGCGGCGGATTTAAAACAACCATTATCAATACAGAAAAAATTGGTCAGGTTCATTTTATTTACAAAGGTGACAAGCAAAAATTAGAACAGTTTTTTATAGAAACAAAACCTAAATTCTTTACTGAAACAGAAAGCATTACTAAAAACATGCAAAAACGTGGTGGTGGTATAATAGATATCGAACTTCGCGATAAAACTTCCGATTTAGAGAATTACTTCCAACTTCACGCCACCTTTGAAACTAAAGATTCAATGGGGGCCAACTTTATCAATTCCTGTTTGGAACAATTTGCCAAAACATTAAAAGATAAAGCACATGATTATATTTCTTTTACTGAAGAAGAAAAAAACATTACTGTGGTAATGAGTATTTTATCCAATTACGTCCCTAATTGTTTGGTTCGTGCGGAAGTTTCATGTAAAGTAGAAGAACTGGCCGAAAAACATATTGAAAATCCACAAGAATTTGCTGAAAAGTTTGTACAGGCTGTTCGCATTGCCGAAATAGAGCCTTACAGAGCAGTTACCCACAACAAAGGCATCATGAACGGAATTGACGCTGTTGTTATTGCTACTGGCAACGATTTTAGAGCGGTAGAAGCAGGTGTTCATGCTTATGCATCACGCGAAGGAAAATATTCAAGTTTATCTCATGCTAAAATAGAAAATGGTGTTTTCACTTTTTGGATGGAGATTCCATTAGCATTAGGAACTGTAGGCGGATTAACCAGTTTACATCCGTTGGTAAAAGTAGCTTTGGAAATGTTAGAAAAACCAAGCGCACAAGAATTGATGCAAATTGTAGCTGTTGCCGGATTAGCACAAAATTTTGCTGCTTTACGTAGTTTAACTACAACAGGTATTCAACAAGGACACATGAAAATGCACTTGATGAATATTTTAAATCAGTTTAATGCTAATGAAGAAGAACGCAAACAGGTAGTAAAACACTTTGAGAAAAATACGGTAACTCATAGTGCAGTTGTAGATTATTTGACTGAAATAAGAAAATAGTTTTGAAACAAACCTTTTACAGTAACGGTAAACTTTTAATCACAGGAGAATATGTAGTACTTGATGGTGCAAAAGCATTGGCTCTACCCACTAAGTATGGTCAAAATTTAATAGTTGAGACTAATAATTCTTCAATTATAGAATGGAAAAGTTTTGATAGTGACGGAAGTATTTGGTTTGAAAGCGAATTCAATCTAGAAGATATTTTACAAAAAAGAAAATTTGAAGACAATAAGATCAAAACGACTTTGATTGAAATATTATATCATTCCCTTTTGTTAAATCCAAACTCTTTAAAAACCAATACAGGTTACAAAATCTCAACTGAATTAACTTTCCCTAAATTTTGGGGATTAGGAACATCTTCCACCCTAATAAACAATATTGCTCAGTGGTTGCAAATTGATGCATTTACATTGCTTAAAAACAGTTTTGGAGGCAGTGGATATGATATTGCTTGTGCTCAAAACGATACACCAATTATTTATAGGTTAGAAAACAATATTCCAACAATCACTCCAATAGATTTTAAACCTGATTTTAGAGAAAAGATATTTTTTGTATATCTAAATCAAAAACAAAACAGCAGAACTGCAATTGCAAATTATTACAACAAACAAAATAATATACAAAAAGTAATTCCTATTATTAATGGAATAATAAAAAGTCTTGGAGCTTGGGGTGGAGATTTTGTATTAGCCATTTCAAAAGAGAATCCAACTACTTATTTTAAAGAAAAAGGTTATAACACAATAGTTCCATACAAGGATATGATTTTGTAAAAAATAATATAAAAAAGGCCTCGCAATGCGAGGCCTTTTTTATATAGTGTAATCAATGATTAATTGAATTCAGCTCTATTATCTTCGATTTCAGCATTCTTTCTTAAAGAACTATAAACTCTTCCAGCTGCAGAACCTTTAGACTGTGAATTCACTCTTGAAACCACATCTTTGTAATCTTTAACAGCAGGTGCTTTTGTAGTAGATTTTACTTTAATTTTGAAAACTCCTGAATTACCAGCAATTGTTTGAGAAACAACCCCAGGTTTTAATGAAAAAGCAGTTCCTACAACTTTTTGCTCAGGACCAATAGTTTCAATAAATGAACCAGCAGCAGCAACATCTTTAGCTTCTTTTATTGGAGAACCTGTAGCTTTAGAAACAGCTTCTAAAGTAGTACCTGTCATTTTAGCTTCAATTAATTTAGCTTTTTTCTCATTTCTTAATTTCATACCAAATGCATTTTTTGCATCTTCAATTGGCATTAATCCTTCAGCATTAACTTTCTTTAAACGAGCAACTACACTTCCTACTTTAGTATTAAATCTTTTGATTTCACCTTCTTTAGCTCCAAATGCCCAACGAACAATTTCTCTTTGATCACCAATTCCTTGAATATTCTCATCTAAAGCTAATACTTTTGCAAGTGGAGCAATAGTTAATTTATTTTCTTTTGCTGCAGTAGCGAAGTCTTTTTCATTAGCAGCCATTTCAAACTTAGTTGCTTTTGTAAATACTGCATCACTAGTAGCTTCTGAAGGTATGATTTTTTGAGCAATAGTTGCTAAACGAATTCCGTCTTGTTTGTCAGTTACATTGATAATGTGGAAACCAAATTCTGTTTCTACTAAACCAATTTTTCCAACTGGATTTCCAAAAACAAAGTTTTCGAAGTTCTTAGTCATTTGTCCTTTTGAAAAATAACCTAAGTCTCCACCTTGCTGTTTTGAAGAATCATCAGAATTTGTAAATGCCAACATTGCAAATGATCCAGGATTAGCTTGAGCTTGAGCTAATAACTCGATAGCTTTTGCTTTCGCTTCTTCTTTAGTTCTTGTAGCTTGAGATCTAGCCGCTCCTTTATAAGCTAATAAAATATGACTAGCCTTAGCATTGATTCCTGATTTTTTACCTAATGATTTAGAAATACAGTAGTAATCTCCAAACATATAAGGACCATAAGTTCCTCCTTGAGGTGTATTAAAAATCGCTTCAGCATGCTCAACAGGTAAATCTTTTTTAGCGATATATGTAGAATCGTATTTAATATCTGAATTAGTGTTTACAAAGTCAATAACATTTGTTGTGTTACGGAAACCAGCTACAGTATCATTTTTACCTGTAGCAGCATTATAAACAACAGAAGAGTTCATTAAAGCATTAACTTTATCTTTTACCGCTTTTTCATCTTCAGCAGATGGTTTGTCTTCAATTAAAACGAATTCAATTTCACGAGATTCTTCAGCTTTATACTTTTTCTCATTCTTCTTCATGTAAGCAAGAACTTCATCATCTGTCAATTCTACTTTCTTATCATCAATTGTACTATAAGGAACAGAAACTAGGTCGAAAGTAACTTTGTTGTTTTCTAATTCGTAATTAAATTTTCCTTCAGCTTGAGTAGTATAAAAACCTGATTTCACCATTGTATTATACATTTGCTCAACTGCAAATTGTGACAATGATTTTTCGTAAGCTAACCATTGTTGCCATCTTTCTGGTGATGAATTCTTTATTGAACCAATAAATTCGTTAAACTTAGCTTTATCAAATTTACCTGCAGCATTTAAAAATTGAGGATTTTGTGCAAATTGAGGATCTTCTTTGATAATATTAATCAATTGATCGTCTCCTAAACGCAATCCTAATTTTTCATATTGTCCTTCAAGTAAAACTCTTCTAACTTCTTGCTCCCAAACACCGTTAGTAGCTTGCATCATAGTTACACCTTGTTGACTTTTTTGTGCATTATCAACTTTAATTCTAAAGTCTTCGAAAGGAATATCAACACCATTAATGGTACCTGCATTTCTCGTTCCTGTCCCAAAACCTTTATTTTCTATTAAAGCACCAATAATAAAAGCAAAAAGTGATAATCCCACAATTGCAATTACTAGTAATGAACGCTGTCTAATTTTAGATAAAACTGCCATTATATTATAATATTTTTTTATTCAGTGGGCGAAAATACAATTATCTGTGAAATAATAAAAGATGTTCGCATTTATTTTAAAAGAAAGTTTAAATTTTTATTGATTCTTGTTTCTGTCTTCGAATTTTTTAGCAAATTTTTTTCTAAAGAAAAACATCCCAACTGCCATAAGTGCTAAAAGAAGACTTAAATAGGCTTGATTTCTATTTGAGTCGAATTTTGAAATTCCATCATATATAAAAAATGCCGCAGCTAATAAATATGCGTATTGTGTGTATTTTAAATAATTCATTTTTAAGTTTTTAAAGGCTATATACTCCGTTAATTTTTTGTGTATCTAAGTGTTTGAAGTCCTTACTAAAATCTATTCCTTCACCATTAATAACATTCCCTTTGTCAGTGAATTTATAATTCTTTTGTGTAAAGAACCATTCGTTTTTTTGATCGTAATACAATTGTTCTGTTTCCAATTTTTTACCATCATGTGTTGTTATAGTAACCTGGCCTCGTAAATCTATAAGATTAGAAACCGAATAAGAAATCGCATAATTTGAAGTTACAAAACTTTGATTTCCTTTTTCATCGTAAATGGTAACTTTAATTCCTTTCGGAAATTCTGTGTAAGGAAATTCGAGATGTGAATAATCCAACATTTGCGGCGATACTAAAACCGCTTTTATTTTCCCAGAATCGGTGTATTTCAAATCAAAATCTTGAGCCTCCCCTACTGGATTTAATTCGGTAATATTAATTTTTCTAACCTCGTTAAAATTACTTTCACAAGAAATAAAAAAAAGTGTTGCAACCAAAGGAAGCATCACTTTTCTAAATATAATTTTAAACAAAGTCAATTGCATTTATTAATCGTATTTGCGTTTCATGAACCATCTATCGTTGAACGACAATCCTATAGAAAATCCTGTATAATTTTCTTGGATAAGATTAGAACTGATAGTTCCTCTTTTACCAAGTTCAACACCTAAGTTGATATTTGAATACCCTGCTCCAACAGGAAAACCAAATCCAAATGTTGCCGCTCTATCTTTTATAGACTCAGAATTAATTACCAATCCTGTATTTTCATAACGAAGACCCGCTCTATAAGCAACTTTTTTAAAATACCCCGAAATTGAATTAAACTTTGGAATATAATATCCTCCCATTGAAATTTTTACAGCATTTTCATAAGATGCATTTTCTACAACAACATTAGAATAATCTCCTTTTCCTTGAAAACTAGACTCTAAACTCACGAACCATTTTTTATCTTTTCCAATACCTGAACCTAAAGTAAATTTAGAAGGGAGTTTCACTTTAGAATCTTCAACATACAAATCTTGCTCTTCCCAAATTCTTTCTGTACCAGAATTACTGTATGTAATCTTTGCAAGTTTTCTAGTATTATCTGAATTAAGAGTTGAAGTAGGTGTAAATGCTAAAGCTGAAACAAAATCATATTCCTTAATTTTTGTTTTATATGTCGCTCCAAGTGTAAAAGCCAAACCACTCATTTTAGAATTGTTTAACTCTCTACTTCCGAACTGTACATCAGGTTTAAACTCTGCAACACTTGATTCAATTTCACCAAAATTATAAGCAACATTCAATCCTAAACTTAATTTTGAAGTAGCTTGATATGATCCCGCAACAAAAAATCTATTTATCCCTCCATCTCCATTATATCTTTTTGCAGAACCTGAAGCTTCTTTAAAAATTTTGAATCCAACAGAAGTATACGGCATAAGACCTAAACTCAACCCAAATTTACCCGCAGGAAAAGCCATAGCTAAATAATCAAATGAAGTCCTTTGTGCCTTTTCTTCAGCAGAAGAAGTTTTTAACTTGCTAGGTAAAAATGTCCCAGCAGCAGTAAAAGTAGTTAATTTTAAAGATGAAAGTGTGGCTGGATTTTGCAAGTTTATATGAATACTATCACTTAAAACTCCTACACCACCCATTGATCTATTCTCGACAGAACCTTTAAACTTCACTTCTCCTATACCATAAAATGAGTATGGAGACGCAGTACCTTCTTGAGCAAATGTATGTAACGAAAGTAACATTAAGCTACTTAATAAAATCTTTTTAATCATTGTTGATTTGATATTGATATAAACTATTCAAACTTTCTAGTAAAAAATTTGAATTGGCAAATATGGTATTTTTTAATCGTTTAGCCAAAAAATTAGCGTCCCCTCCCGTTAAAATTATGATAAAGTTTTCATTTTTAGCCCTCAAACTATCAATATAACCATCTATTTCAAAAGTTAACCCATTTACAACTCCTGAATGCATAGATTGTTGTGTCGAATTACCAACCACTTCAGTTGGCTCTTCAAGTTTTAACAATGGTAGTTTTGCAGTATAATTATGCATTGCTTCATATCGTAGACGTAAACCTGGAGATATTGCGCCTCCATAATACACATTTTGATTATCTACAAAATCGTAAGTAACACAGGTCCCAGCATCAATTATGAGCTTATTATGTTCAGGAAATTGCAAAGCGGCTCCTGCCGCTAGAACAACCCTATCGATTCCTAATGTTGTTGGAGTAGCATACTTATTTACAAAAGGCAATACTTTTTCCCTATCTATAAAGTAAATTTTGACTCTCTCAGAAAAGGCTCCAAGCTGCTCTTTTTCTAATTTTCCTACAGATGCAATTACTAAAACAGAAATTTTTTTAAATTTTTTTAAAATATTTTCGACTGAAATTTGAAAATCACAAAGGCTAAAAACTTCCTTTTCAACCAATGTATTTTCCTCAAAAACAGCACTTTTAATTTGGGTGTTCCCAACATCTATAGTCAAAATCATAGCTCGAATTATTGATTGGGCTAAGGTACAAATAGATTTTTTTAAAAAATTGTTTTGGATAAATGAAAAATGGTTCTATATTTGCACCCGCAATCAACAAGCAGAAATGCTTAACTGAAAGCAACCAAAGGTGCCT
The DNA here is from genome assembly GCA_965653735.1 of uncultured Flavobacterium sp. Classification (GTDB taxonomy): domain Bacteria; phylum Bacteroidota; class Bacteroidia; order Flavobacteriales; family Flavobacteriaceae; genus Flavobacterium. The sequence continues at coordinate 12,859 of CBFHBH010000015.1, forward strand.
TAGCTCAGTTGGTAGAGCAACGGACTGAAAATCCGTGTGTCCCTGGTTCGATTCCTGGAGGCACCACCTTAAAAAAACCCACTCAATGAGTGGGTTTTTTGTTTTTTATATCATCTACAAAAAGTTATTCCATAAAAAAGACCACATTGAGTGGTCTTTTAATTTTACTTTTTAATCCAATCGTTAATTTTCTTCTCTAATAATGCCAATGGCATTACGCCCGATTCTAACACTTTTTGATGAAAAACTTTAATATCAAACTTATCTTTCATAGCATTTTCAGCTTTTTTACGAAGTTCAATAATTTTAAGTTGTCCAATTTTATACGATAATGCTTGACCAGGAATTGCCATATATCTTTCAACTTCAGAAATGATACTTGCTTCACTTTCTGCTTCGTTTTCTAATGAATATTTAATTGCCTGCTCACGTGTCCATCCTTTAGAATGTAAGCCTGTATCTACCACTAAACATTCCAAAATATTGATAAGGATCTTTATACAACCCTAATTCTTTTCCTAAACTTTCTGTATAAAGCGCCCAACCTTCGCCATAGGCTCCAAACCAATTGAATTTTCTAAAATCAGGTAACTCTTGATTTTCCTGTTGCAAAGAAATTTGAAAATGATGCCCAGGAATGGCTTCATGCAAGAATAAATCTTCGTCACCATAATAATTATACTTTGCCACATCTGGAATTGGAACATAAAAAATCCCAGGACGTGAACCATCTGCAGCCCCTTGAATATATTCAGCACTTGCAGTTTTTTCTCTAAAAGCTTCTACTCTTCTTATTTCAAAAGGAGTTTTTGGCTGAAGTGAAAAAAGCTTATCTACATTTGGCTTTATTTTTTTATGAATGGCCTCAAAGTTTGCAATAACCTCCTCAGGTTTTTTAAAAGGCATTAGTTCTTTCTTGTTTCTTACATAATCAAAAAATTCAACTATAGTTCCTTTAAAACCAACTTGTGCTTTCACTTTTTCCATTTCGGCTTTTAAGCGCGCTACTTCACTTAATCCTAACTCATGAATTTCTTCAGGAGTTTTAGTTGTTGTAGTCCATTGTTTAGCATATACTGAATATAATTCCTTACCTCCTGGAATACTACCTATACCACTTGTACTTCTAGATGCTGGCAAATATTCGTTTTTCAAGAAATCTACCATCTTTTTATACTGAGGCATCAACTTTTCATTAATCATTGCCTTATAATCGTTTTTTAAAGACGATTTAACATCAGCAGACAAATCATTTGGCAAACTTTTGATTGTGGAATAAAAAATATTATCCTCTATTTTAGGGGTTATTTGCTCTTCAAATTGTGGAATCAACTTTACAGTTAATGCTTTAGGAAGTACCATTTTTTTAGCCATCCCTTTTTTCATATAAACCATTGCAGAATCTATCCAAACGCTATAAGCATCTAATCTTTTCAAGAAATTTCGATAATCTTTTTCTGTTTTGAAAGGCTGCGCTGCTGTTCCGCTGGCGAATTGGGTCATAGTAAGATGTGTCCCCCAAAACTGATGTATTGGCATCAAATTAGCATCAGTTTTCAGCAAATCCTTCCCAACCGCTGTTTCCCATTTGATAATTTCGTAGCTGATTTTTTCCTCAGGAGTTAAACTTTCTGAATCTATTGTTTCCAATTGTGATTCATATTTATCATAAAATTTAGCCTGTTTTTTTCGATACGAATCGGTCATTTCAAATACAAACTGGTCATTAAATTCATTTTGACCATTAAGCGTCGCATTAAGAGGCTCTAATTCGTTTTTCTCTTTAAAATAGTTTTTTGTTACTGCAGCAAAATCTTCTGCTTTGGTTTCTTTTTTACAACTAGCAAACACAAAGGGAAGTGCTGCCGATAAAAGAATTACTTTTTTCATAGTTTTAGATTAGGATGATTGATAGTAAATCTAATAAAATTGGTTGGTTTTAAAATAAAGAAGCCTTTAAACTTAACATTTTATTTAGGTTTAAAGGCTTTTGATTTATCCATGGTACACTCTTGAAGCTATAATTTTTCCGTCTCTTACCTCAAGGACTTCAGCTACCAGCATATCTTCTTCTCCCTCTACTTGTCTGATATATTCCATAAAAACAC
>CBFHBH010000016.1:0-14750 GCA_965653735.1 uncultured Flavobacterium sp.
AAAGATTTACCTAAAATGCATGTCCCTACGGGCATTATTTGGGGCAAACAAGACAAAGTAACTCCTCCAGATGTTGCCGAAGAATTCCATAAATTATTACCAAACTCATCTTTATATTGGATAGATAAATGTGGCCATGCTGCCATGATGGAACATCCTGATGAGTTCAATAAGATTTTAGAAGAATGGCTTGAGACTAAAGCCGAACACAAAGTATAATGAAAATAAATACAGCCGAATTTATTATAAGTAATTCTGATGTAAGTAAATGTCCTTTAGAGCGTTTACCAGAATATGCATTTATTGGGAGGTCAAATGTTGGTAAATCGTCTTTAATCAACATGTTGACGAATCATAAGAATTTGGCAAAAACATCTGCAAGACCAGGAAAAACTCAATTGATTAATCACTTTAAGATAAACAGCAATTGGTTTTTAGTTGATTTACCAGGTTATGGTTATGCAAGAGTATCTAAAAAAACAAAAGAAGTTTTCCAGAAGTTTATCACTGACTATTTCGAAAAAAGAGAACAATTAGTTTGTGCTTTTGTACTTATTGATATACGTCATGAGGCTCAAAAAATAGACTTGGAGTTCATTAATTATCTGGGTGAAATCGAAGTTCCTTTTTGTATCATTTTTACTAAAGCAGATAAAATAAGTCGTGTAAAAATAGATCAAAGTATTGCTGCTTATCGTAAATCATTGCTGGCAAACAACTGGGAAGAAATGCCGCCTCATTTTGTTACCTCATCACTTGAGGCCACAGGACGAGAAAGTGTACTAGAATATATTGACGAAATTAATCAAGGAATTTTTAAAAATAATTAAATAAAAAAGGTTCGCGTTGCGAACCTTTTTTATTACTCTTCTCTTTTTAATTCTAATTTTTCTGCAAAGTAATCGCAGAAATCTCGCATAGTATCACTCATTTTTTCATCGGCAGTAGCTCTTTGAAATGTATCGGCCATTGCAACTAAAGTTTGATGAAAAAATATCTTCATCTCATCAACCGGCATATCTTTTGTCCATAAATCAATACGCATAGTCTCTTTAGCTTTGCTATCCCAAACATTAAGCATTATTGCTTTTGCCTCTTCATTTTCAACACCTCCATCTTTAGCCGTCCAATGTAGCTTTTCAGGAACGTGGTTTTCATCTAATGATATTTTAAATTTTATATCTGACGTTTTAATTATTGCCATTACTTAGTAGGTTTATATTTAGATTTTTGAAATATTTCTTTTGCATCCATTAAGAACATTTGTTGCGGAGGAACATCGTTGTTATCCATAAAAGCCCTTACAATTTGCCATCCAATCCAAGCTCCAACTCTTCCTGGTGTCTCATTATCATTTACAAGTCCAAACTTTGAAAACGGACCAGGCTCAATAAACTTTGGAATTAATTTAGAATCTGTGCTATACAGTAATTTCTCTTCTACAAAAAATCGCCAAACGTCTACATCATGCTCTTCACACCATTTTATTTCTTCAGTTGTATAGCAAATCTTATCTTCATCTGAATATTCAGGCAATAAAATATCTTTTAAATATAATTGCTTACCAGCATATACTAACTGAGATAAAAAATCTCTTTCCATTGGCGGCTTCACTTTTCCATAAGAAAAACTCTGAACAATGTCTGGCAAAATTTGAGATGGTTCAAAAGTCTTCTTAACATATTCCGGATACTCATAAAATTTATGATTTTTCCCTAAATACATCTCTAATGAAATGATTACAAGACTATCAGCATAAATAGCTTTATACTGAGGATCCATATCATGAATTAAAGTCACCACTTTAGGTGTCCTTGTTTTAGGATAATAGAATTTAATGTATTTGAATAAATCTTCGATGCCTTCTTTTTCTAAATCAAAATTATCATAGCGTTTTTCTACCTCTTTATAAAGTTCTCTCCATAGCGGATTAGTCATTTTTTCTACCATCGCTGTATCAGAAACATTAGGAGGAAAAAAGAATGGATACTTTGTTTTCAGCTTATTCAAATCTTGAGGTTTTGTTTCAAAGAAAGCCTTATCATATCTATCTACCTCAATACTTACAGGAATCTCTTCAGCTTCTGATTTAATCTTGTCATTTTTTGAACAAGATGTTAAAATAATACTCGATAAAGCAAATACTAAAAATTTCTTCATGGATTATAACAGTAATTTATTTCTTACGTTTTTTAAATACTTTTTTAAGCAAAAGTATTACCTTTGCAAATATACATCGTTTTAGAAAGAATTTATGCCTATGCAAAAAATTACTCAGCTTGATACTGAAAAAGTTAACCTACATATCGTTAATTGGCTTAAAGCTTATGCTCAAAACGCAAAAGTTAATGGTTTTGTTGTGGGAATATCCGGAGGAATAGACTCCGCACTTACATCGAGTTTATGTGCGCAAACGGGACTTACCACTTTGTGTGTTGAAATGCCAATACACCAAGCACAAAGTCATGTTAATAGAGCGCAAGAACATATTGCTCAGCTAAAAAAAAGATTTTCAAACGTAAGCGACACAAGAGTTGATTTAACTCCTGTTTTTGAAAGCATAAAAAACGAAATTCCAACTACAAATGATGATATAAAACTCAACCTATCGCTAGCTAACACTAGAGCGCGTCTACGCATGACCACCTTATACTACTTGGCCGGAATTCATGGTCTTTTAGTTGCAGGTACAGGGAATAAAGTAGAGGACTTTGGTGTTGGATTTTTTACCAAATATGGCGATGGTGGAGTTGACCTTAGTCCAATTGCAGATTTATTAAAAAGTGAAGTAAGACAACTTGCGGCTTACTTACAAGTTCCAGATTCTATTTTGAAAGCAGCACCAACAGATGGCTTATTTGGTGATGACCGAAGTGACGAAGATCAACTTGGCGCGAGTTATGAAGAACTGGAATGGGCAATGTCAAAATTGGAACAAGGAAAAACTGCTAATGATTTTAACGGAAGAGAGAAAACTGTATTTGAAATATACAAGAAACTCAACACCATAAACCAGCACAAAATGGCTCCAATCCCTGTTTGTATAATACCTGAATTTTATAAGTAAATTATTACTTGATTGCCAGTTATTTACAAAAATATTAATTATCTTTACTAGACGTTTTAGTTATTAACTTAAAGTTTTTATTATGGTTAAATTAGGACTTGCCGACAACCACCCTGTGGTACATTATGGCATAAAATCTTACTTTAAAGAACATGCTGATATTTCCTTAGTTGGAATAGTTGATAATTTTGATATGGTAGAGGAAATGCTAAAACGTAAGGATATTGATGTCCTTCTTATGGACCTAGAACTTCAAGGACTTACTAGCATAAATCTCATCAAAGCCCTATTAAAAGATTATCCTAAAGTAAAAATCGTTCTTTTTTCAAATCTTAATGAGCAAATTTATGCTCCTAACGCTATCAAAGCAGGCGTATCATCATTTGTAGAAAAATCTGAGAAACTAGATGTACTAGCATCCACTATCATTAAAGTAAATAGAGGTGCAGTAATATTTAGCGAAGCAGTTAAGAAAAACATGGCTCTAATTTCTAAACAAGCCAAATCTGAAAGGCTATACAGAAAATTATCGAGTCGCGAAATTGAAGTTTTACGTTATCTATCTAACGGAAAGAAAAACAAAGAAGTTGCAGAAGCACTTAATCTGAACGAAAAAACAATTAGTACATACAAATTACGCTTACTTGCAAAATTAAACGTTACTAATTTAGTGGATTTAGTAAACAAAGCAAAAACACTGGAAATAGTTTAACTGTAACGAGACATTACTCTTCCTAATTTTACTGAAAAGTTATTTATTAGTTTTGAGTAGTCCATTACCATAGAAAGATTTTCTGAATTGTCACTTTCAACACTGTTTGAGAGTGACATTTTTATTTCCTCAATAATTTTATTTACTAAAAACCAACGCAATGATAAAATTGTTTCACTCACGTATTGTGCAACAGTTTGATCTTTAAGTTTTACATAAATTTGCTTGGCTTCCCAATTGTGCAATACATCTTTTTCATCTGCCATTAAAATAGATGTAACTTCCTGTGAGAGTTCTGGAGTTACTTGCATTAAATATTGCTCAATTTCAAATTTTTTATCTTGATTATAATAAGCTATTAAATCATTATATATAGCTTGGAATATAGGAGTCGCCAATTCCACCTCATCTTCCTGCAAACTCAAATAAACCCGCTGAAAGATTTTATACTTATTTACCTCTCTTACTTCTTTTAGTTCTCCATCATCATTAGCTTTCCATAAGAAATCTTCAAAATCTTCTTCAAAATCACCATATAAAAGTAAAATTTGAATTATCTTTTTTTCAAGTTCATATTGAATATCCACTTTCGAATTAACTGTCGCTGACTCATTTTTATGAACTTCAAAAGCCTTTTGTTCTTGGACAAATTTTTTATTCGCCTCAAAAATATCTTTTTGAACCAATTGTGCCAAAGTATTAAAAAGAACATCTTCAGAAATCTCCATAATACGAGAACATTCCTGAATATAAATTTCTCTTTTAATTCTATCTGGAATTTTAGAAATACTGACTACCATATCTCTAATAAGTTCAGCCTTTTTAATTGGGTCATTTTTTGCATCTCTCATTAAAAGTGATGCTTTGAACTGAATAAAGTCTTTAGCATTTTCGTCAAAATAACGAAGTAACTCTTCTTGAGGAGTTTTTCGAGCAAAACTATCCGGATCTTCTCCTTCAGGAAATGTACATACTTTTACATTCATTCCTTCTTCCAGAATCAAATCGATTCCACGAATAGAAGCCCTGAGTCCAGCCGCATCTCCGTCAAATAAAACTGTAATATTTTTTGTAAGGCGGTTTATCAATCTAATTTGATCTGAAGTAAGTGCTGTTCCTGAAGATGACACAACATTTTCGACACCAGCTTGATGCATCTGTATAACATCTGTATAACCTTCACAAAGAAAACAATTGTCTTGCTTCACAATAGCTTGTTTGGCATGATAAATCCCGTACAATACTTTACTCTTATGATAAATATCACTTTCTGGTGAGTTTAAATATTTTGCTGCTTTTTTATCATTAGTTAGAATCCTTCCCCCAAAGCCCAATACACGTCCCGACATACTCTGTATAGGAAACATGACTCTTCCTTTAAATCGGTCAAATTGTTTATCATCCTTTGAAATAGTTAGACCTACTTTTTCAAGATATTCCAACTTATATCCTTGCCCTAAAGCTTCTTTTGTGAAAGCGTCCCAAGTTTCTGGTGAATATCCTAATCCAAAATTTTTAATTGTTTCAGAAGTAAATCCTCTTTCTTTGAAATATGAAAGTCCAATCGCCTGGCCTTCATCAGTGTTATGCATCGTATTTTGAAAATACTTTTGAGCAAATTCCGAAACCAAATACATACTTTCCTTTTCAGAAGCTTCCTGCATTTCTTCAGAAGTCCTTTCGGTTTCTTCAATTTCAATATTGTATTTTTTAGCTAAATATCTAATGGCTTCAGGGAATGAAAAATGTTCATGCTCCATAACAAATGTTACTGCATTCCCTCCTTTTCCAGAGCTAAAATCTTTCCAGATTTGTTTTACAGGGGACACCATAAATGAAGGTGATTTTTCGTCAGAAAAAGGACTTAATCCTTTAAGGTTTGTCCCCGCACGTTTTAACTGAACAAAATCGCCAATAACCTCCTCTACTCGGGCAGTTTCAAAAACAGTATCAATCGTATTTTTGGAAATCATCAGAAAATAAATGTTGTCAAATATACGACTTTCATAAAATAAAAAAGAGCTCAAAACTGAGCTCTTTTTTATTTATTTAATCAATTATTTTAATCTGAAATCTGGTTTTTTCTTTTCATCATTACTTTTGAAAAGGTTTGTTAAACCAACTTTAGAAACGGTATTAGACATGCTTGGTATATTAAACCAGTTATTAACATTGTCTTGCTTAACCAAATTTTCATTTGTAAACACTTCAATACAGCTATCTGCAATACATTCCTTAATACTTATTTTTTTAAAATTATCTGCCTCTAAATATTTATCATCTAAAGCTACAAAACTTGCAAATCCTGAAACAACACATCTGTTCATCTCTAGAAATGAATCTGATTTTAAAGAAATGGCCTCTTTTACTAAACCAACACTATTATCATCATTATTAACGATTGTAACATTGTTAAGTTTAATAACTGTTTTCTTTTTTGTTGGATCAAAATTTTCAACTTTATCATATGAATCTATTTCGAAGGCTCTTGAACGAGTATTATCAGAAATAAATGGACTTCTAATAACAATACTATTATTTACTGTACTTTGAATTCCCATTGAGAAATCAAAATCATCATCTGCATTTCTGTAAGAAATGATATTATTAAAATCTACATTTCCACCCACAATTTCTATACCATCATCTTTTGCAAAACTAATTTGAACAAACTCTACTTTAGTCTTTTTACCCACCGCTCCAAGTGTTAAACCGTTCAACATTGTTTTTGCATCAATTTTTTTACCAGCAAATTCTATACGAACATATTTTAGAACTCCTGAATCACTATTTTCATTGTTACCTCCAAAAACATTATATAAAGGGTTTGTGTCATAAATTGAAGATATCAATCCTCCATGTCTATTAAGCGGAGCATCTCCATATATAATGATTCCACCCCAATCTCCAGCTTTACGATCTGAGGCTGACTTGTAGAAGTAAAAACAATTGGATCTGTTTCTGTACCTTCCGCAATTATTTTACCACCTTTAACAACCGTTAAGGTTCCAGTCGAATCACTATCTCCTCTAATTACTGTTCCGGGTTCAATTGTTAATGTTACTCCACTTGGCACATAAACTGTACCCATAAGTAAGTAGGTATTTCTTTTTGATAATGTAGTATTTTCTTTAATAACTCCAGTTAAAATTTGTGTCGCAGGAGCATATTCAGCCGTCTTAGGCTTAAAGCTTGTCCAGCCATTAAACCAGTTATTTTCACCATATATTCCAGGCGTTTTCTGAGCGTTTGCAACTCCTACAGAAGTTAACAATAACAATAAAAATGTTTTTCTCATTTGTGCTTTTTGTTTTAGTCAAGGGAAACAAATGTAATTTTAGTTTTCAAATAAACCAAAAATAAATGTTTAAACTATTAATAATAAAAAAAGTGCTTCATCGCTGAAACACTTTTCAATAACTATGCCAAATAAAATTAATTTAAATCGAAACGTACTCCCAAAGAAATATTGTTTTGATCAACAACATTATTTTTAAACAAAGGATTCAAATCATACTTAACATACAAACTTGTTTGTTTATATCCTAAATAAGCTCCAACACCGTATACAAAATCATTTGCATTAAAGCTACCTTTTTCTTTTTGAGTGTAATCATGCCCATTTTCTTCATATTTTACAATTTGCTTTGTTTTTACATTAAAACCTGCAAATCCACCTAATCCTAATCTTACACTTTTATGAGTTTGAAAAAATGGTTTATCATTGTGATTTTTATTCCCTGAGAAATCAAGCTCTAAATACAAAGGCACTACAAGATTAACATTTCTCAATCTTGAATCATCGAGCTTTATTGATGCCGTTTCCAAATATGTTTGATCTCCATTTTCAACAAAGTATCTGTTATCTGTTGGTCTTAAATTATTGTATTGAACAGACATCCCATATTTGAAGTGTAATAAATTATGATTTTTTAAAATTCTTGTATTGTAAGACAAACCTATTTCATAAAAATGTGACCCCCAGTATCTGTAATCTGAATGTGCTAGAGCATTATTTGTTACTAAATTGTTCACTCCCGTTGCAAAAACAAACTGAGAAGTAGTTCTCTTTTCAGAATGCTTTATTGTATCATTTTTATAACGATATACTAGCGAAAATGACTTTTTAGTTTTTGCCGTATCAAGATAAGCTATCCTACCTTCTACTTTTTCTTTAACAAGTTGCGTAAGGTTTTGCTCTTCTTGCGCTACACGAGTTTCAATTTTTAAAGCACTTGCTTCTGCTAATTTTAGTTTCTTTTCGTCTGCTTGCTCTCTGTTGATTATTCCTTTTTCGAGATCTTTGTTAACATCTTCAACTTGAAGTTTTAATAAAGCTTTTTCCTCTTTTGTAATTTTTTCAATTCGACTTGCAATTACTTTTGCCCTTTCTTCAAAAGTTTCTTGACCAAACATTTTGGCTGTTGATACTAAAATTAAAATACTCAAATAAATAATAAAATTTTTCATACTATTCGTTTTTTGATTAATGATTGATTGATGATTCTTGATTTCTGCTGGCTACAGCTTCTTTTGCTTCTTTATATCCCTTTGTTATCGTTTTCATAACTTTTTGACGAAATGTTAACTGAATTTCTCCATCTACCTGATCTAAAAGCGAGTTAGGATCAATTTTTAATTTAGGGTTTTCTATTGATGTTTTTACTTCCGCAACTGCTTGTTTACTCAACTGAACAATATTTTGCTCTATTTTTTCTTCAACCGCTTTTTCTTCATTATTAACATTTAAATGACTTAGCATATTTTCTTTTTCTGTTGTAGACAAAATATTATAGCTGGCATTCTTCTTTATTTTGTCTGTCTTTTGACTAACTTTTTCATATTTACTTCTTATCTCGTTATAAGCAATTGATGAATTATTTTCTTCGGCTATAGAATTAGATGATTCTACTAAATCTTCATTCAACTTTTCAACTTTCGCATCTGAAGTTTTTTTGGAACTTTCAACAACAATCTCTTTTATATCAGTTCCTTTTATTTCTTCCTTGTTGGAATTGAAAAAGAAATAACTTACTCCCAAAAAAAGCACAACTCCTGCTGCAATTCTTATCCATGGAAAAGATTTCTTATCGACTTTACTCTCTTGTACCGAAAGCATAGCATCCAATCTATCCCAAGCTTGTGCAGATGGCTGAATTTCTCTTTTGCCAAGCTTTTCTCTTATTTCATTTTCTAACTTATTCGGTTCCATAACTATAATTTTTAAGTTTTTGGATTTGTGTTTGTAACATTTCTCTAGCTCTAGACAATTGTGATTTTGAGGTTCCTTCTGTAATTCCTAACATTTGAGCAATTTCTTGATGTTTATAACCTTCAATCACGTATAAATTAAACACCATTTTATAACCTTCGGGCAAATTATCTATCAAAAACTGAATATCATCGAGTGACAATTGACTTTCAATTGAATTATAAACATCTTCAACAAAGGATTCATCTTCCATGAATTTTACTTCCTTTTTTGCCCTTATAAAAGAAATACTCTCATTTATCATTATCCTTCTAATCCAACCTTCAAAACTTCCTTTATGCTCAAAATTTTTAAGATTTGTAAAAACTTTCATAAAACCAGTTATCATTACATCTTCAGCTTGTTGCAAATCTTTGATATACTGTCTGCACACCCCTAACATTTTAGGTGCAAACTGTGAATATAATTGATGTTGTGCATGGCGATTATTGTCGAGTGCTTGCTCAATCAATTTTTTTTCTCCGTGATGTAAATTGACAACTTTCACTTTATTTTGGCTTGAACTTTTAATAAAAAGAAATTATATTGACTCCTCTATTAACATAGACGAGAATGGTTTAAAAAAGGTTGCATGATGATTGAAAAAAATTATTTTTTTCTTTCAATCACATAATTTACCATTAAAATAAGGGAATCTTTATAAGGAGAATCTGGGAACGATTCTATAAGTTTTAGGGCTTCTTGTTGGAATTCTATCATTTTTTTCTCGGCATATCCCAATCCGTTATTATCTTTTACAAAAGCAATAACTTCTTTAACTCGTTTTTTGTCTTTATTGTGGTTCTTAATTGAATTAATCAACCAGTTTTTTTCTTTTGAAGAACAATTATTCAATACATGAATAAGTGGAAGTGTCATTTTTTGTTCTTTAATGTCAATTCCCGTAGGTTTACCAATGGCTTCTTCGGTATAATCGAACAAATCGTCTTTTATTTGAAAAGCCATTCCTATTAGCTCACCAAATTTTCTCATACGCTCAATCAACTCATCATCTTCTGGTTTTACAGAACAAGCAGCAAGCGAACAGCAAGCAGCTATAAGCGTCGCCGTTTTTTGACGAATTATTTCGTAGTAAATATCTTCTGTAATATCTAGTCGGCGTGCTTTTTCAATTTGAAGTAATTCACCTTCGCTCATTTCACGAACAGCTACCGAAATAATTCTCAACAAATCAAAATCACCATTATCAATAGAGAGTAACAACCCTTTTGAAAGCAAATAATCTCCAACTAGAACAGCAATTTTATTTTTCCACAATGCATTTATTGAAAAAAATCCTCTACGTCTATTGCTATCATCAACTACATCATCATGAACTAAAGTAGCTGTATGAATTAACTCAATAACTAAGGCTCCACGATAGGTTCTTTCTAAAACTTCACCACCAGAAATCATCTTAGCAGTAAGAAAAACAAACATTGGTCGCATTTGTTTTCCTTTACGATTTACAATATAATATGTAATCCTATTTAATAAGGCAACTTTTGAAGACATCGAGCTATGAAACTTTTTTTCAAAAAGCTCCATCTCTTGAAGAATTGGTTTTTTTATTTGCGAAGAGATATCCATCTAGACCCAAAGATAGTATTTCTTGTTAAAATTTTATAATTCAAAAATATTTTTATATTTGATTAAACCTTTTTGACGTTATAACTGTCAAATACCCAAAACCTTAAAAAAAACTTAAATTATGAAAACTAAAATCTTAATCCTATCAGCGCTTTTGTCAGTAGTTTTTTACAGTTGTACAAAAGATAGTGAAACAGAAAATAAAGTTATAACTGCTCAAGATGCAAAAGTAAATGCACAAATGGATGCAGCCGGCAATGATATATCAGCAATTGTTGAAGAGCAATTAACAACACAAGATGGAATTACATTAAAAGGAGTACAACAAACTACGTTTACGCCCACTTGTGCTAATGTTACAAGAGTTCCTGATTATGGAACAACAATTACACCTGGAACAACAATTACAAAAACAATTACTTTTAATCCAAACGGATGTACTTTGCCAAACGGTAATGTTTTAAAAGGAAAAATTATCATTAGTTTCATTTACCAACCAAGTGCTACTTCACATACCATTAACTATCAATTTGATAATTTCTATCACAACAATATCAAAATTGTTGGTAACAAAACGTTTACAATTTCGTGGGGTACATCTACAGCAAATCCTGAAACTCATGCCATAGTAGTTATGAATATGGATTTTACAGCAACATTCCCAAGTGGAAATGTATATCATAGAACAGGCTCAAGAACAACTGAAATCATTGCTGGACAAAGCACTGCTGATTATTCAGACAATGTATACAGTGTTACTGGACAATGGACAACAAACTCTACTACTTCGGGATGGAATTTAGTAAGCACAATTAATTCACCATTAATTGTAAAATTAAATTGTCAGAACATTGTAAAAGGTATTATAACTTTCCAAGGTTATGGAACTTCAACCTTAGATTTTGGGAATGGCGACTGTGATAACACAGCTATTTTTACTCACAACGGAGTACAATATACTATCATTCTAAATTAATTCTTGTTAGATATTTAAACAAAAAATCCCGATTAGTCGGGATTTTTTTTATACTTCTTTGTTTGCTAATTGCCCACAAGCAGCGTCAATGTCTTTTCCACGACTACGACGTACTTTCACAACTATATCATTTATTTCTAAAGCCTTTATATAAGCATTAATTGATTCTTCTGATGCCTGTTGAAATTCACCATCATCAATAGGGTTGTATTCAATCAAATTCACTTTACATGGCACATGTTTACAGAATTTCACTAAAGCATCTATTGATTTTTTATCATCATTTATTCCTTTCCAAACCACGTATTCATAAGTTACCTTACTTTTTGTTTTTTTGTACCAATACTCTAACGCTTCACGCAATTCAGGCAATGGAAAACTTTTGGTAAATGGCATAATTTGATTTCTGATTTCCTCGACTGCCGAATGTAATGAAACAGCCAATTTAAATTTCACCTCATCATCAGCCATTTTTTTTATCATCTTAGAAACTCCCGATGTTGAAACGGTAATACGTTTTGGTGACATTCCAAGTCCTTCTGGAGAAGTAATTTTATTGATAGCTTTCATGACATTAGGATAATTCATCAATGGCTCACCCATTCCCATAAATACAATATTAGATAGTGGTCTATTATAGTACAAACGACTTTCAGAATCTATCGCAGCTACCTGATCATAAATTTCTCCAGGCTCTAGATTACGCATACGCTTTAAACGAGCTGTTGCACAAAAATTACAATCCAAGCTACATCCTACCTGACTTGATACGCAAGCAGTGGTTCTAGTTTCGGTAGGAATTAAAACTGACTCCACAACCAAACCATCATGCAAACGAACTGCATTTTTAACCGTTCCATCTTCGCTACGCTGCATTTGGTCAACCTTAATGTGATTGATTACAAAATTAGCTTCTAACATTTCACGTGTTTGCTTAGAAACATTAGTCATGTCCTCAAATTTATGTGCACCTTTATTCCAAAGCCATTCATAAACCTGATTACCACGAAATGCTTTATCCCCATTATCCACAAAAAAATCGCGAAGCTGTTCTTTTGTTAATGCTCGTATATCTTTCTTCTCCATTTGCATGGTGCAAAGATAGTAATTCTGAAATTTCAAACACCAATTTCAAAAATCAAACAATTTGTATGCGCGCATAATATTTTTTTTATATCTTTGGGGAAATTGATTTAATAATGACAAAACCTACTTTAACCGATTTATTGCATATAAAACACCCAGTAATCATGGCACCAATGTTTTTGGTTTCAAACACTGCAATGGTAATTGAGGGAATGAAAGCGGGAGTTGCAGGTTGTATTCCAGCATTAAACTACAGAACTCTTGAAGAACTAAAAGCCGCTATTGCCGAATTAAAAGCTGCAAAAGTTGAGGGTGGGAGTTTTGGATTTAACTTAATTGTAAATAAATCAAACATAAAATATAAAGATCAACTTCAGGTTTTGTGTGAAGAAAAAGTTGATTTCATTATCACTTCATTAGGAAGTCCTGAAGAAACGATTCGTGAAGCACATAAAGCAGGTATTAAGGTTTTTTGTGATGTAACTGATTTAGGTTTTGCGAAAAAAGTAGAAAGTCTTAAAGCCGATGCATTGATTGCTGTGAATAATCAAGCAGGTGGACATAGAGGTAATTTTGACCCTGAAGCGTTAATAAAATTACTAAACGAAAACACTTCATTACCAGTAATTTCTGCAGGTGGTGTAGGATGCAAAGCTGATTTAGAAAAAATGATTGCTGCTGGTGCAATTGGGGTTTCTGTTGGCAGTTTGTTTATACCTTCAACCGAAGCTGGTGTATCACAAGAATACAAACAAGCATGCGTGGATTATGGTGCAAAAGATATTGTAATGACCGAGAAAATTTCAGGAACTCCATGTACAGTTATCAACACCCCTTACGTGCAGAAAATTGGAACCAAACTGAACTGGTTAGAGCATTTTTTAAACACTAACAAACGCCTCAAAAAATGGGCAAAACTTATTCGTTTCATGATTGGAAATAATGCAGTTACTAAGGCCGCAACGCAAGCTACCTATAAAACGGTTTGGGTTGCAGGTCCAACCATAGAATACTCCAAATCTATCCAACCTGTTTATAAAATAATTGAAGGTCTGGTTAAATAGTTGAAAAAGCGAGAAGTTTACTTTCTCGCTTTTTTTATTATAGTCTTATGTTATTTGTAAATTTGCACTTATAATTTATTCCATTATGCATTTCATTTCTGAAGATTTAGAAAACTACGTTGCTAACCATAGCGAAAACGAACCAGAATTATTAGCACGTCTAAATAAAGAAACTCATCAAAAAATTTTACAGCCAAGAATGTTAAGTGGTCATTTTCAAGGTAGAGTATTAAGTATTCTTTCTAAATTAATTCGCCCAAAAAATATACTTGAAATAGGCACATATACAGGTTATGCAGCGCTTTGCCTCGCTGAAGGACTTACAGAAGATGGTGAATTAGACACTATTGACAACAACGAAGAGTTATTTGATTTTCAAAAGAAATACTTTGATCAGTCACCTTGGGCCAACCAAATGCATCAGCACTTAGGGAATGCCTTAGATATAATTCCTACTTTGAACAAAAAGTTTGATTTGGTTTTTATTGATGCTGATAAGGAGAATTACATTAATTACTTTCACATGATTATTCCTTTCATGAATAAAGGCGGTGTAATTTTATCTGATAATGTTTTGTGGAGTGGTAAAGTTCTTGAAGAGGTAAAAGCCAATGATAAAAGCACTAAAATTCTTTTAGAGTACAATAAGCTACTCAAAGATGATTCAAGAGTTGAAACTGTATTACTACCTATTAGAGACGGATTGACTATTAGCCGAGTTTTATAGCCCAGATAGAAACGACATCCTTTTTGTACACTGAGCGAAGTCGAAGTGTATTCAAAAAGATATAGTGGATAGCTGGAGAAAGCTCCTAATCTAAAAGTTGAAGGAAATATTTTTTCTTTACTTCTACATAAATTTTGTAGAAAGTAAGTCCTGTAATAGCTCCAAAAAGGTAACCCGAAAGTATATCTCCAGGGAAGTGGAGTCCTAAGTAAATTCGGCTATAAGCAAAAATTAAAGGAAATAGAAATAACGAAATTGCGTATTTATAGTACTTCTT
>CBFHBH010000017.1:0-14486 GCA_965653735.1 uncultured Flavobacterium sp.
TCAAAGTGTTCGAAATAACATTGTAGATTATATAAATTATCCTAAACGCATTTTCCCAATTGGACGTTTAGACAAAGCCAGTGAAGGATTAATTTTCATGACTGATGATGGAGACATTGTAAACAAAATACTTAGAGCCCGAAATAATCACGAAAAAGAATATATTGTTACTGTAAACAAACCTATAACTGATCGTTTCGTAGAAAGAATGGGAAATGGAATTCCAATTTTAGATACTGTTACCAAAAAATGTAAAGTCGAACAAGTAAGTAAATTTGTGTTTAGAATTGTATTAACACAAGGCCTAAACAGACAAATTCGCCGTATGTGTGAATATCTTGGTTATGAAGTTACTTCACTTAAAAGAACCAGAATTATAAATATTTCGCTTGACGTTCCTCTTGGACGTTATAGAGATTTAACTGATGATGAAATTAAAGAACTAAACACTTTAATTGCTCCATCCAGTAAAACAGAAGAAGCTAGTTTTCCTAAAACACAAAATAACATCAAAAAAACACCTTTTAGAAGAAGTAACAAAAAAAATTAAACTTTCTTTTCAAGATTTATACCAGCTTTTATCAGTTCAGTCATACAACTTTCTAAAACTTGTGAATTCATTTTTGAGAAATCTTCGTTATTTGCCCAAGGTTTAACAGCCAAACGAACGCCAGTTTCTGAAAGAGCAATCACGTCTACTGATGGTTTAGGATCCTGAAGTACTTTTTCGTTAGTATTCAAAATTTGAAAAATAATGTCTTTTACTTTCTTTAAATCTTCATTGTATGAAATTAAAAATTGTATATCTGCTCTGCGTAGACCTTGTAGAGAGTGATTTACTATATTTCCATTAGACAATGATCCATTTGGAATAAATATAGTTTGATTGTTTGATGCTATTAATTTGGTAACAAAAATTTGTATTTCAGAAACTACTCCTGTAACTCCTTGAGCTTCGATAGTGTCTCCTACCTCAAATGGCTTGAACAAAACAATTAAAATTCCTCCAGCAAAGTTCGATAAAGATCCTTGTAATGACAATCCAATAGCTAAACCTGCAGCTCCAATTATTGCTACAAACGAAGCGGTTTCGATGCCTAATCTTGAAATAAAAGTTATAAATAATAAAAAGCGTAAAATCCACACTAAAATATCAATCAAAAACTTTGATAATGTTATATCAATTTCGCTGTTTTGAACTTTAGATAAAATCAGCTTTTTAACAAAATTAATTGTATAGTGACCTATAAAAAGGATTAAAAATGCCGCTAGAACTTTAGGCGAATAATTAATGATTGCAATAATTGCTTCGTCAATATAATTACTTAAAACTGTTTTATCTAAAATCATATTATTTAATTAATTTTTCCATTACAAAATCGTCCATAACGTAACCTCTACCTATATCGATTACCTCATCAGCTATTTTTACAAAACCTTGTTTTTCATAAAAACTAATAGCATTGTTGTACTTATTAACGTTTAAAAACAAAAAATTATTTTCTGCTTTTTTAGTTCTTTCTTCAACCTCATTTAACAAAAACTTGCCAATACCTTTTCCTTGTGTATTAGGCATTACATAAATTTTATGAAGCTTGGTCTTACCTTTCTCTTTACAATCAATTTCATAAGCAGCAAAACCTAAATACTGACCCTCTTCTTCTACTAACAAAAATACATGTCCAGCATCAAATTGTTGCTCCAGAGAATTGATTGTATAAAAATTATCTAACATGTAGTTGAGTTGTTCTGTTGACAAAATTTGGCTATAAGTATCAGGCCAAATTTTATATGCTAAATCACGAACTATTTCAAGTTGTGTTTTGTTACATTGAATTATTTGCATCTTTTTTGCTCTCTAGCTAATAAAGTGTTTTTTAATAACATTGCAATAGTCATAGGTCCTACTCCTCCTGGAACCGGCGTAATAAAAGATGCTTTTTTAGATACATTTTCAAAATCAACATCTCCAGTAATCACATAACCTTTTTCAGACGTTTCATCTTGTACACGAGTAATTCCCACATCTATAATAACTGCATCATCTTTTATCATTTCGGCCTTAAGATAATTTGGAACTCCTAGTGCTGTAATAATAATATCTGCTTGTGACGTTATTTGGTTGATGTTTTTAGTATGACTGTGCGTTAATGTTACTGTTGAATTTCCAGGAAATCCTTTTCTTCCCATCAAAATACTCATTGGTCTACCTACTATATGACTACGACCAATAACCACTGTATGCTTTCCTTTTGTTTCTACATTATATCTTTCTAACAATTCAAGAATTCCAAACGGTGTTGCTGGTATAAACGTACTCATGTCTAATGCCATTTTTCCGAAGTTTTCAGGATGGAAACCATCTACATCTTTACTAGGATCAATTGCCATTAAAACTTCCTGAGTATCAATTTGGTCTGGTAATGGAAGTTGAACAATAAATCCGTCGATGTTGTCATCTTCATTAAGTTCTTGAATTTTCTTAAGTAATTCGGTTTCAGAAGTAGTACTAGGCATTTTTATCAATGTAGACTCAAACCCTACACGCTCACAAGCTTTTACTTTGCTTCCTACATATGTTAAGCTCGCTCCATCATTACCAACAATTATTGCTGCCAAGTGAGGAACTTTTTCACCTTTTTCTTTCATCTCCTGCACTTGTGCAGCGATTTCATTTTTAATGTCTTCCGAAACTTTTTTACCGTCTAAAATTTGCATTGTGTATTATGTTTAGTGTGTTGTTTTAAATTAAAAAGGCGCGAAAAACTCGCGCCTAAATTTTATCTCATTCCAGGCATTCCCTTCATACCGCCCATCATCTTCATTAAATTCTTCCCTCCAGGACCTTGCATCATTTTCATCATTTTGCTCATTTGGTCAAATTGTTTCATTAACTGATTTACTTCTTCAACCTTTCTTCCTGAACCTTTTGCTATACGGTTTTTACGCTTTACATCAATAATAGATGGTTTGCTTCTTTCTGCAGGTGTCATTGAATGAATAATTGCTTCGATGTGTTTAAATGCATCATCTGGAACATCAATATCCTTCAAAGCTTTTCCTGCACCAGGAATCATCCCAACAAGGTCTTTCATGTTACCCATTTTTTTAACCTGCTGAATTTGAGCCAAGAAATCATCAAAACCAAATTCATTTTTAGCAATTTTCTTTTGTAGTTTACGCGCTTCCTCTTCATCATACTGCGCTTGAGCACGCTCTACTAACGACACAACGTCTCCCATTCCAAGGATACGATCTGCCATACGATCTGGATAGAATACATCAATTGCATCCATTTTTTCTCCAGTACCTATGAACTTGATTGGCTTATTTACTACCGATTTAATCGAAATAGCAGCTCCACCACGAGTATCACCATCTAATTTGGTTAAAATAACTCCATCGAAGTTTAATCTATCGTTGAATGCTTTTGCAGTATTAACTGCATCCTGACCCGTCATTGAGTCAACCACAAATAAGGTTTCGTTTGGTGTAATTGCTTTATGAACATTAGCAATTTCTGTCATCATTTCCTCATCAACCGCTAAACGACCAGCTGTATCGACAATCACTACATTGAAACCGTTTGCTTTTGCATGTTTAATCGCATTTTGAGCAATTTCTACAGCATTTTTATTTTCTGGTTCAGAATATACTTCAACACCAATTTGCTCTCCTACAACATGCAACTGATTAATCGCTGCAGGACGATAAATATCACAAGCTACCAATAAAGGTTTTTTGTTCTTTTTATCTTTTAGAAAGTTAGCTAATTTACCCGAAAAAGTCGTTTTACCAGAACCTTGTAAACCTGACATCAAAATAACTGTCGGATTCCCTGAAAGATTGATACCAGTAGCATCACCTCCCATTAATTCTGTTAATTCATCTTTTACGATTTTAATTAAAAGTTGTCCTGGTTGTAACGTAGTTAATACATCCTGACCCATTGCTTTCTCTTTTACACGAGTGGTAAAATCTTTAGCAATTTTAAAGTTAACATCGGCATCAAGTAACGCACGACGAACTTCTTTTAAAGTATCGGCAACGTTTACCTCAGTAATTTTACCGTGACCTTTTAATATATGAAACGCTTTATCTAATTTCTCTGATAAATTATTGAACATAATTCTTCTTTTTTTGAAGTTGCAAAGATAAATTAAAGTTACCAAGTAGCAAAGTTGCAAAGTAACAAAGTTGCAGAGTTTTGAATTATGAGTTTTGAATTATGAGTTTTGAATTATGAATAATTGCATAGTTGAATATTTTTCATCAATTCATTAACTATAGATTTGCTATTTTTTACAATAAACATTCATTTAAAAATACTTATAACTCATAATTTATAACTTATACAATATTAACTGCTTTTTTATTTTCGTCTATAGCCACAAATGTAAATTCGCCAGTAACAGCTTTATCTTTTTGAGTACTATACATTTCTTCCACAAAAATATCAACTCTTACTTTTAAACTTGTTGTTCCTAAATAAGTCACTTTTCCAACTAGTTCTATGATGGTACCATGTGGTATTGGTTTTTTAAAATCAATTCGATCACTACTTACCGTAACCATTTTTTGACGACTGTATCGTGTAGCCGTAATAAAAGCAACTTCATCCATAAATTGCATGGCTGTACCTCCAAACAAGGTATCATAGTGATTGGTTGTATTAGGAAAAACGGCTTTGAATACTCTGGTTACAGATTCGTTGATTCTTTCTTCTTGTCTTTGCATATGAAATAATGTTAAAAATTCATTTTTGCGACAAGTGGATGCAATAGAAGTATCTCCATTCTTTTACAAAACGGAATATTCTTTCGCTCAAGCACTTATCGTGATGCTCAAACAAAACCAATTCTATGTATCTGACTTATCTTTTAAAAAGAAACACAGTTGCACGACAGTTCAAGAATTTCACTTGATTCCATATTGAAAGCTTATCTTTCTGAAATGATTTTATAGGATATGAGTTGAGCAAAGATAAAAAAAACAACCCAATTGGATTGCTTTGTGATATAATCTGTGTGTTTAATTTTTCTCGAAAGTAACATAATCTGTTCCACCTCCTCCTCCGCTTTCATGAATTAAACGAACTTTAGTATCTGTTCTTTCCAAAATATTCCAGTCTTCGGTTAATTCGGCAAAATTTGAAGGCGCACTAAAAGCCATGTTAAAATCTAAATCGTTACTAGGACTGTCATCTCCACTATTATCACTAGTAACAGACCAAGTTCCTGTATAAGTATTAGTACCATTTGTTGCTGTTAAGACTGCCGCATCAGCAAATGTAAAGCTGTAACCGTTAAAATTTGAAGTCTCATTAGTACCCGAATCTTCATAAAAAGTTATTCTCCATGTACCAGATTTTACGGTATTAATAACCGGTGTTGGGTCTACCGAAGGATTTGATGGATTATCATCATCATCGCTACACATGCCAGAAACACTTAGCAAAGAAGCTAAAATTAGGGTTTTCACAAAAATACTTTTCATAACTATTTGTTTATCATAAATTTAACGAAAATCAAACTTGTTTATTGTTAAAAAAATTATAACACAAAAAAGCCCGCTTTAAGCGAGCTTAACTTTTACATTCTTTCAGGAACATTAATTCCTAACAAGCTAAAAGCATTTTTGATAGTCTCTCCTACTTGTTTTGCCAATTGTACTCTAAATACTTTTTTATCTTGGTCTTCTTCGCCTAAGATGGAAACGTTTTGATAAAACGAATTGAATTCTTTAACCAAATCATACGTATAATTAGCAATTAATGCAGGACTATGATTGTGAGCAGCGCTTTGAATTACTTCAGGAAATAATGCTACTTGTTTAATTAATTCTTTTTCTTTTTCATGCATTGTCTCTACTGAACTTGAGGCATTATAATCAAAATCAGCTTTTCTTAAGATAGATTGAATACGCGCATAAGTATACTGAATAAATGGCCCTGTATTTCCTGCAAAGTCAACTGATTCTTCTGGATTAAACATCATCCCTTTTTTAGGATCTACTTTAAGCATATAATATTTTAAAGCCCCCATTCCAATTGTTCTATACAAGTTGGCTTTTTCTTCTTCAGAATACCCTTCTAATTTTCCAAGTTCTTCAGATATTTTACCAGCTGTATCAATCATCTCATCAATTAAGTCATCAGCATCAACCACGGTTCCTTCACGAGATTTCATTTTACCAGATGGCAATTCAACCATTCCGTATGATAGATGAAATAAATCTGAAGCCCAATCAAAGCCTAATTTCTTAAGAATTAAGAACAATACTTTAAAATGATAATCCTGCTCATTTCCTACAGTATAAACCATTCCTCCAACATCTGGATTGTCTTTTACACGTTGAATTGCTGTTCCTATATCCTGTGTCATGTATACTGCTGTACCATCAGAGCGTAATACAATTTTTCTATCTAAACCGTCATCTGTTAAGTCAATCCATACTGAACCATCTGGATCTCTTTCAAAAATACCCTTCTCTAAACCAAACTGAACAACTTCTTTACCTAACAAATACGTATCACTTTCATAATAGTATGAATCGAAATCTACTCCTAAATCCTTATATGTAACATCGAAACCATCATACACCCATTGATTCATTGTTTTCCAAAGCTCAACCACTTCTGGCTTTCCAGCTTCCCAATCTAAAAGCATTTGCTGTGCTTCCAATAACATAGGAGCTTGCTTTTTTGCTTCTTCTTCTGATTTTCCTTCAGCCATTAAAGCTGTAATTTCAGTTTTATAAGCTTTATCAAACTCAACATAGTACTTTCCAACCAGCTTATCTCCTTTTAATCCTGAAGTGTCTGGAGTTTCTCCGTTACCAAATTTCTGCCAAGCCAACATTGACTTACAGATATGAATTCCACGGTCGTTGATAATTTGCGTTTTATATACTTTTTTACCCGATGCTTTGATAATAGATGCTACTGAATAACCTAAAAGTATATTTCTAACATGTCCTAAATGCAATGGCTTATTTGTATTTGGCGAAGCAAACTCAACCATAATAGCTTTAGCATCATTTGCAGGAGTCACGAATCCAAAATTTTCTGTTTTTCTGACAGTATTGAAAAAGTTTACATAGTAAGCATCAGAAATTACAATGTTCAAGAAACCTTGAACTACATTGAATTTCTCAACTTCTTGAACGTTTTCTACTAAGTAGTTACCAACTTTAGTTCCTATCTCAGCTGGGTTTCCTTTAACCAATTTTAATAAAGGGAAAACAACCATAGTAATATCTCCTTCAAATTCCCTGCGTGTTGCCTGATATTCTACTTTATCAAGTGAAACATCAAACAAAGCCTGAATGGCTTCCAGAATTTTTGGCGTGAGAATTTGTTGTAGTGTCATAATTACTATTTTTTAAGGTTGCAAAGATACATTTTCTATAAATAAAATTAAAACAGATAAATTTTGTTGAAGAATGTTGTAACGAAAGCCAATATTAATCGTCTATATAAAAGCAAGGTGAAAGTTTTTTTAAAATAAATAGTACTTTGTATTGCATGGTATTATTTTTTACCTTAGCTTTGCATCATCATCAATCAAAATCAATCATCAAAATGAAATTAAAAGCAATTTTAATTTGCTTGCTAGTATGGTATACTGGTACGCAAGCACAAACTTCGGTACCACCTACAAATCCAATGGTACTAGGAACAATCAATGGTAAAGTAATCGACAAGAAAAATAACGAACCGCTTCCTTATGCTTCGGTTACTATAAAAGAAGACGGAAAAGTTATTACTGGTGCAATGACGAAAGACAACGGAAGTTTCACAGTATCTAACTTACCAATTAAAACACTTCATGTCGAAATAGTATTTATGGGTTATCAGAAATATGAAACTGATGTAACTCTTACTAGTGAAGACAACTCTATTAACCTAAAAAGTATTGCTCTTGAAGAAGAAGCCAAGCAACTTAACGAAGTAAGCGTTGTTAGAGAAAAATCTTCTGTTGAGCAAAAAATTGACCGAAAAGTAATCACCGTTGGTAAAGATTTGCTTTCTGCAGGTTCTACGGCAGCTGAATTAATGAACAACATACCTTCTGTAAGTGTAGATCAACAAAATAACACTGTTTCATTAAGAGGTAATGAAAATGTAAGAATTTTTATTGACGGAAAACCTTCAAATCTTTCTGCTGCACAGGCATTACAGCAAATTCCGTCAACTTCAATCAAACAAATTGAATTGATTACAAATCCTTCTGCTAAATATAATCCTGAAGGAATGAGTGGAATCATAAACATTGTATTACACAAAAATGCCAATCTTGGTTTTAATGGAAATATAAACACAGGAGTTGTTTTTGGAAAAACTCCAAAATTTAATGGTTCAATTGACATGAATTATAGAGTAAATAAATTTAATTTTTACACTACGTACTCAATGAATCATGGAAAAAATGCTAATAAAGGTCTTATTCACTGGAACGAATATGATTCCAATAATGATTATGACATGACTTTTGACATCAACAATTTCAACAAAAATCATTTTACTAAACTGGGATCAGATTTCTATATAAATGACAAAAACACGCTATCATTTTACACAATTCAATCGTTTGGAAATCCTACAGCAGAGTTTAGAAATGGTGTGACCTATTTTAACTCTACTCCTTATGCTTTACAAGTTCAGAAAACGAGAGGGAATGAGAAAAATCAAACTTATAATTTAGCTTACAAACATCAATTTGAAAAACCAGAAAAAACATTAGATATTGAATTGAATTACAATTTAACCGAAGAACCTGAAAACAGTACTTTTTATAATGAAAATAATGTTTTAACAAAAACTAATATTATTGACAAAGACGGAAAAAACCTTATTGCGAACGTAGATTATGCAAGTCCAATAAGCGAAACAGCTAAAATTGAATTAGGAGTAGAAAGTCGTTTTGATGGCACAAATAATAAGTTCAATCTAGATGGAAATTATGATTCAGACTTTGACTTTAATAGAAGTATTCAATCGGCTTATGGTAATTACAGCAAACAAACAGGCAAATGGAGTTATCAGTTGGGATTACGTTTCGAAAGTTATGATGTAAATGGAACTTTCAAAAAAATTGGTCAAGATGACAAATCTTTCAAAGATTACATTTTCACTGCGTATCCATCAGCATTTTTCACTTTCACTCCTTCAGAAAAAAATTCTTTCAACTTTAACTATTCAAGAAGAGTTGATAGACCGAATATGGAGCAAGTAAACGAAATTAGACAATGGACTGGACTTACTGTTGAACAAATTGGTAATTCAGATTTGAAGCCTCAATTCACAAATTCGATTGAAGCAAATTATACAAGAAAAGTAAAAATTGGATCTATAACATCTGGAGCATTCTTCAGATATATAAAAGATGATATTTCACAAGTGTTAACCAGTAATCCATATGATGCAAACAAACAATTACTGACATTTACAAACTTTGATCATAACTCAGAATATGGTGTAGAAGTTTCAGGTAATTTAGATTTTAACAAGTGGTGGAATTTAAACTTTGGTGTTGACAGTTATTTCAAAAACAACAAAGGAATTATAGAAGACAGATTTGGAAATTTAGTAGAAAAAGAAATCAACGCTACTTTATTTAATTCAAGGATGAATCATACTTTTAAGTTAACAAAAGACTTCAGATTAATTTGGTTCACAATGTATAGAGCTGGAGAAAGAAGTTTACAATTCTCAAACAAAGAAATGTGGAAAATGGATTTAGGTGCTCGTTTGAATGTACTTGAAGGCAAAGGTACCTTAAGTATTCGTTATAATGATTTATTTGACACAATGCGTTCAAGATTTAACAGTAGTGATCCAGCAGAAATTTCAGGTGAATTCCGTTGGGAAAACCAAACAGTAAACATCAATTTTAGCTACCGTTTTGGAAGTGGAAAAAACAAAGCTTTAGAACGCAAACAAAGAGATAAAGGTGATGCCCAAGGAGGCGGAATGTTTTAAGATAGTTTTTGGTGTGTAATGGGGTTTACACTTGAGACGCTTCAAAGTTTTCTTTGGAGCGTTTCTTTTGCTGTTAAACATTTCTTAAAATTGTAACATTAGAGTCATGTTAGTGTCTAGTAGATAGTATTTTTGCACCGAAAATCATCAATCAAGTATTTACAAACAAACATTACACATGAAATTGAAAATTTTTATTGCTTTCATTTTGGTTCAATTTGCCAGCATGAATGCACAAACGTCAGCCCCAACGACGGTAAGTACAAATCCGGGAACTTTATCCGGTAAAGTAATCGACAAAAAAACAAGCGACCCTATTCCTTATGCTTCAGTAACTGTAAAAGATGGAGCAACAATTTTATCAGGAGCCATCACAAAAGAAAATGGAACATTTACTGTTACAAATCTTATTTTAAAAGACCTTACTGTTGAAGTACAGTTTATGGGGTATAAAAAATACGTAAAAAACTTTTCACTTTCAAGTAGTGACAAGAGCGCCAATTTGACTATTGCTCTTGAAGAAGAAGCTACTCAACTAGACGAAGTAAGTGTTGTTAAGGAAAGATCTACAATTGAGCAAAAAATTGACCGTAAAGTTGTTAATGTTGGCAAAGATTTAATCGCCTCTGGAACAACAGCTTCTGAAATGCTTAACAACGTACCAACTTTGAGCGTTGACCCTCAAACAAAAGAATTGAGTCTACGTGGCAATACAAATGTTCGTGTTTTGGTTGATGGAAAGCCAACAAATATTGATGCTACTCAATTATTACAACAAATTCCATCTTCTTCAATCAAACAAATTGAATTAATCACAAATCCATCAGCTAAATACAACCCTGAAGGAATGAGTGGAATTATCAATATCATTTTACACAAAAATGCAAATACTGGTTTTAATGGAAGCATAAACACTGGTGTAACATTTGGTATCACACCAAAAGTAAACACTGCTTTGAACTTAAATTATAAAGTAGGCAAAGTTAACTTTTACACTAACTATGGATTAAATCATGGTAAAAACGCAAATCATGGTGATATTCAAAGTTGGCAACCAGGCTTAGAAAGCAAACAATTTTTTGAATTTGACAACAAAAACACTTCTCACTTGTTAAAATTGGGTATGGATTATTATATAAATGATAAAAACACATTATCTATTTTTACTAACCAGAACATTGTTGATGGAAGTGGTTCTGGTAATACAATTGTAGATTATGATGATAATCTTACAATACCAGTTAATCAAGATAGTAATCAAGGTTTTAAATCTGATTCAGAAAACAAAACACAAACCTATGATATATCATTTAAACACGATTTTGACAAAAAAGGAGAAAACTTAGAAGTTCAAGCTAACTTTTCTAACACAAAATCACCTGAACTGACAAATTACGATCAAATAAATTCACCAAGTGGAATAAGACGATTAACATTAAATGATGTTGGGCGTGATACTGATTATTTGCAAATAAACGTTGATTATGTTAATCCTCTATCAGAAACACTTCGTTTAGAATTGGGTGCTGAAAGCAGAAAACAGTTTATTTGAAGATATTACCTCAACATCTGGATACACAAAAACAACAAATTCAGGTTTTGATTTTGGAAGAAATATCAGTTCAGTTTATGGAACTTTAGGAAAACAATGGGGTAAATGGAGCGGACAATTTGGTGTTCGTGTAGAACATTACAATATTACTGGCGATTTTAGAAATACGACAGATTCTTCTATTAATTCTGAAGATATTAATGATAAACAAAAAATTGAAGATAATATTTTTACAGTATATCCTTCGGCATTTGTAACATACAAACCAAATGATAAAGATGCATTTAACTTTAATGTTTCAAGACGTGTAGACAGACCAAGTGTTGGCCAAATAAGCCCTATTCGTGAATGGACAACTCCAACAGTAGAATCGAGAGGTAATCCTAATTTAGTTCCTCAATTTACTAATTCATTCGAGGCTAATTATACTCGTACAATGAAATTAGGAACTATTACTTTTGGATCGTTTTACAGATTAATTTATGATGAAATCTCTAGAATATCATATACTGATCCAAATGATGATACTAGAAGAATTTTAGCATGGGACAACTTTAAAGACAACAATTCATTAGGTTTAGAATTAACATCTAATTTAAAACTAACTAAATGGTGGTCTGCAAATGCAAGTACAGATGCCTACTTTAAAACTGTACGAGGAACAGTACAAAACGCAAATACTAAAGAACAAGAATTTGCTGAAGTAGATGTTGTTGCTTTTAATGCAAGGTTAAACAACACCTTTACAGCTACTAAAAATTTACGTTTTACTTTATTTGGAATGTACAGAGGACGTGATCTAAGTTTACAATTTGAGCGTTTACCAATGTATAAAATGGACTTAGGAGCATCTTATAACATTTTAAAAGGAAAAGGAACAATAACAACTCGCCTTAATGATGTTTTCCAAACTATGCATTTTGCATTTGATGGAAATATACCATACAGACAAAAAGGGGCATTTTACTGGGAAAGCCGTACACTTTACGTTGGATTTAACTACAACTTTGGCGGTGGTAAAAACAGAGCTTTACAACGTAAACAACGTGATGCAAACGAAACACAAGGTGGCGGCGGCGGATTATTCTAAAACCTACATATAATATAATAAAAAAACCTCGATAAATTTATCGAGGTTTTTTTATTACTTGATTATATATGCTTTTTTAATAGAATCTAATTTGGGAAACTTTTTAAGAAATGCTTTTCGGTTCACTGCTAATGAATCATATACTTTCATTGTCTCATTACTGTAGCCAGAATACAATTTTTCAACCACTTCCATTCCTTTGGTAACTTTTCCTAAAGGTGGAAAACCTTTTACTTTATTATAAAAAACAGTATCTAATCGCTTGTTATCTTTTAGATTAATAAACAAATGATTTCCACGTGAATTTACTCCTGCTCTTGCATAACTGATTGTCCCCTTTACATTGCTTCCTTTTACAGGCTCATCCTCTACTTTTTTTCTATCCCAGTTATTTACTGTTGCTGTTGAGTCCATATGACCAAACTGAGCAACAAAATTAGGCACTACTCTATAGAAAACAATTCTATCATAAAATTTATGATTAATTTGCTGATAGACTCTATCAACAGCTTTTGGAGATAGACTTCTATCAAATTCAATTTCAAAATCTCCTTGCGAAGTTTCAAATCTTGCCTGGAAAGTTTCAGGTGATTTTTCTTCCATCCACTTTGCATTAAAAGTAGACTTACTACATCCTAAAGCTATTAAAGAAGCTATGATAATTGATTTTTTCATCAATTACCATTTAATAATTGCACTTCCCCAAGTAAATCCTGAACCAAAAGCAGCTAATACAACTGTATCTCCTTCTTTAATTTTACCTTTCTCCCAAGCCTCTGTTAGAGCAATTGGAATAGAAGCGGCTGTTGTGTTACCATAATCCATAATATTGTTATAGACTTGATCATCTGTTAATTTGAATTTTTGTTGGATAAACTGAGAAATTCTCAAGTTAGCCTGATGTGGGATAAGCATATCAATATCTGAAACTTGTAAATTGTTAGCCTGTAATCCTTCCATAATTACTTCACTAAAACGAACAACAGCATTTTTAAATACAAACTGACCATTCATGTAAGGGTAATAACTCTCATCATTAGGGTCATTATCTTTCAAAATATCTAAAACCCATCTTTTACCCATACCTGGTGCTATTAATGCAAGCTCTTCTGCGTACTGTCCTTCTGAATGTAAATGAGTGGATAAAATTCCTTTTGAAGTATCTTCTTCTCTCGAAATAATTGCAGCACCAGCACCATCTCCAAAAATTACCGAAACACCACGACCACGTGTTGTAAAATCTAACCCTCTTGAATGAACCTCTGAACCAATAATTAGAATATTTTTATACATTCCAGTTTTAATGTATTGATCAGCAATAGAAAGTGCATATACAAATCCGGAACATTGATTACGAACATCAAGAGCTCCAACCGTTTTTAATCCTAAATCTCTTTGAACTAAAACTCCAGGCCCAGGAAAATAATAATCTGGACTCAATGTGGCAAAAATGACAAAGTCAATATCTTCTTTATCTATTCCTGCACGCTCGATAGCAACTTTTGCTGCTTTTACACCCATCGAAGTTGTGGTGTCCTCTAAACTATTTACGTGTCTTCTTCTTTTTATTCCTGTACGCTCCTGAATCCACTCATCATTAGTGTCCATTATTTTCGACAAATCATCGTTTGTCACCACATTATCAGGAACATAATATCCTAAACCTGTAATTTTAGAATGATACATATTTTATATTTTAGTTAAAAATCAGTTTGCAAATTTACATTTAGTGTAAAAATTAACAATACAAATTAGTCAAATTTTCTGAATTGACAATTTAACCTTTCATTAAGTTTTGTTTATTTTGTAAAAAATCTAAAAATGGATTATATAATTATCTGCTTAGTTTCACTGTTAGGAGC